>JAGQKX010000043.1 GCA_020429905.1 candidate division WWE3 bacterium | reverse complement strand
TTATATTGGGGATGATGTTTTTGATGGAGAGATAGATGATGCGGGGGTTTGGAATCGGGTTTTGAGCAAAGAAGAGGCAATGTCGTTGTATAACGATGGGGTAGGTAATACCGTCTTGCCGGATGTCTGTGATCACACCTCACATCAAAACCATGCCGCGTTTGGGACAAATGCTTCAATTCAGCCGGCCAGACAAACACCGGACATGTGTTCCTCTCAGGGTTGTTTTCTTTTTGATGGGAGCGATGATGTGATAGCAATACCTGATACTTCCAAAATTAATCTTGAATCGGGTTTGGTAGGAGGATTTACGGTCCAAGGATGGGTAAAAATTAATTCATTAGGTGAAGGTAGTCTCGGTCAGATTTTCAATAAAGGCAGCAATACGTATCTCCGCGTGGCAGCTGGATCGAATTCGAAAGTCGCTGATCTTCAAGCGTCCTTGGATTTGTCCAGTAGTGATGCTACATTGACGGTGGATGACGCCATTACTCTTAATAGTTGGCATCATCTTGCGCTATCCTATTCGGATGATGGTGATGATGAAATTACACTTTATGTAGATGGTCTTGCACGGGGAGTAAGTACCAATGGATCGGGCACTCCAGTTGAAACAGCGGGCGTAACGAGTTTCCCGCAGGTGGCTGCGACTAACTTCAGCTCGACGGCCTCCACATCAGCTACTACGCACACGGTATCCTTGCCATCGGGCATAAGTGCGGGTGATTTATTGCTCATTTTCTTTAGAACAGGAAGTACATCAACCACACATACCTTGAGTGGTTGGAATACCCTTGATTCTAGAGACTCAACGGGTCGAACCACTATTTTTTGGAAAATTGCGACCGGATCTGAAGGGGCAAGTGTAAACGTGACTACGGCGCTCGGCAGAGCTTCTGCACATATTAGCTATCGGATTACTGGGTACAATACGTCAACCCCATTGGCTGATGCCTTCACGGCAGCACAATCAATCGATCCGCCGAACTTGGCTCCAAGTTGGGGAAGCGCTAAAACACTTTGGCTGGCCATGGCTAATTCACGGTTGACGAACTTCACTTTTACAATACCCGGAAGCTACAGTAACCAGATCAACGCTGCCTCCAATGCGAGCAGCACGAGTACGAATCATGTTCGAATGGCAACGGGCCAACGGACGCTTGAAGCGTCGAGTGAAAACCCAGCGACGTTTACTGGATCAGGAACTAATAATCCTCATGCGGCCACGGTGGGAGTTAATCCCGCTGCGGTATCGGTTAATTCTGATTTTCTTATCGGCGGACCATCGACGGCTAATTTTAATGGATCCATTGATGAATTTAAGATTCACAACTATGAACGTTCAGCGGCACAGATCAAAACCGATGCAATACGAGGGGCGAGCACCTCTGGTTCGTCTGCAGTTTTTGGTGAAAGCACAGATATCAACCTGAGTGATGGACTGGTAGGCTACTGGCCGATGGATGAAAACGCGGCGGATAGTTGTCCGACTGCTGGTGATGATAGCTGTGACCTCTCGGGTAATGGGAATGGCGGCGTTTGGGGAAATAATGCGACGAGTGTGAGTATTCCTGGTCATTTTGGAGGAAATGTCTTGCTCGACGGAACGGATGATTATATCGATATGGGTAACGTCAGTGTCCTTGATTTTGGTGACGGGCAAGATTTTGCAATTTCTGCTTGGTTATATCCGACAGACGCTGGTGCAGCTACTGAAAATGAAATCGTGACTAAATATAACTGTTGTGGGCAAGCAGGATATTCTTTGACCTATGACGAGACCAACGGAAGATTGCAGTTTTATGTGAGGGATGGAACTGACACGCTGTTTATCGCAAGCGCCAGTGAGACGATCATCGAAAATACAGCTAACTACGTAACTGCTGTGTTTGATGATGATAGTGAACGGTTTACCACGATTTATATCAACGGGGTCGAAGCCAAAGCGACCATGACCGGAACGTTATCCGATATCGGTTCTCCATCAAATGCAATCAATTTTTATGTCGGCCGAGATGGGGCTGGAAATAATGATTATGGCGGGATTATCGATGATCTCAGGGTCTACAATCGGGCGTTCACTCCAGATGAAGTATATGATCTCTACAACTGGTCGCCTGAGCCTACACTCTATTTTAATTTTGACGAAAATGCGGGAACTTCAAGAGTCTATGATCAGTCATCCCATGCAAATCATGGCACGATGGGGGGATCATTTAGTGAAAGCAGTTGGTATCCGGGCCAATTTGGTAGCAGTCTGAAATTTAATGGAAGCTCTAATTATTTGACGGTTTCTGATGCGAATAATCTTGATTTCTATGGATCGTTTTCAATTTCAGCCTGGGTAAAACCGCTAAGCATGCCTGGGACGGCTGAGTGGGAAACAATCATCTCTAAAGAGCAAGCGGCCGGATCAAATGCTAACTATTTTTTGGAGTTTAATAACAACGATGAGTTTAACTGTGGTTTCTATAGTGGCGGTTATCGTGATCACAGTACCTCAACATCTCCTGTTACTACTGGAGCCTGGCAACATCTTGAATGCGTATTCGATACGTTGGCTAACACCGTGACGCTCTATCGCAATGGCGTACAGGTATATACTGCAGCCGAGACGAGTAACCTCTCGGCGAATGGCGATGCAGTGCAAATTGGGCGTATTGCATACGGTGGGGGAGGTCAATTTATCGATAGTTATCTTGATGAATTGAGAGTCTATAACTACGCTCGATCAGCCAATCAAGTGATCGAAGACATGAATGGCGGGCATCCGCTCGGTGGTTCACCCATAGGCAGCCAGGTGAGTAGGTGGAAGTTTGATGAGAATTATGGAGATATGGCCTACGATACTGTCGGAACCAATAATGGTAACCTTGCCGGATCAGGGACGACGTGTCCGCAATCTGGAGATTCTGCTTGTCCAACGTGGACTACAGCTGGGAGGTTCACTGATGCGTTAGATTTCGAAAATTCTGGTACCACCAAAGATTACGTTGAGGTGACTGACGCCAGTTCATTAGATATTGCGGGTTCATTTTCCATAGGGTTGTGGGTCAATCCAGAGTCGTTGCCTTCGACTAATCGGGTTGCGTATCTGGTATCAAAAACAGGCGATCCTGATCTTGATACGTCTGGAACCCAAGCGAATTATGGGATTGGGCTAAATAATAATATTGGTATTTCTGGACAGGGACTGACCTGTGGTTTTGAAAACACAAGTCACACAGATTATTCAACTAATTTTGCCTACACGCTGCCCACGGCTACTTGGTCTCATCTCATGTGTGTCTTTGATGATGCTGTCAACGTGATGCGATTTTATGTGAATGGGCAGCAGGTCAACTCAGCCTCGATTACGGGTACTCCAGCGACGAATAATAAGAATCTCTTTATCGGACGAGAAATCCCGAGTGAACCGTTTTCGGCGGGTGAGGCATTTGACGGTCAGTTAGACGATATTCAATTATTCGCAGGTGCATTGTCAGAAGAAGAGGTTCGGGTGACCATGAACGCCAATGCGGCCATTAATTTTGGCACCGGTTATAAAGAGGCAGACGATCTTACGGGTGGGGCTGGTACCGAACCGGTTGGCTATTGGAATTTCGATGAAAATACCGGAACGAGTACTGTGCATGATAAATCCGGTCATGACTATTCCGGTTCAATGGTTGGTTCGATGACGGAAACGGATTGGGTCCCTGGTAAATCGGGAAGTGCACTTGAATTTGATGGGTCTAATGATTATGTTAACGTTACCTCTACTGCTTTCCAAATCCCTTCTCAAACAGGAACCGTCTCAGCTTGGGTTTACCCTAAAGTAGGTGGGACATACGACATATTAAGTTCGGGCGTAACTATGAACGATTTTAGATTGTCACCGGGTAATAATTTGTATGGTTTTTATATCAGCAGTGAATATCGAGTTTCATATGCAACAGATCCCACCGTTGGGCAATGGACGTTCGTGACCCTCACGTGGGATCAGACAAATGGTTCAATCCTTTACTACAACGGAATTCGAGTAGCTTCAAATTCGACCCCGCCGCCGGCATATAGCCAAACGGGAATGAAAATTGGCAGTAATACCAGCGGAACCGAAAATATGAATGGGATGATTGATGAGGTTAAGGTATATAACTACGTGCGGACACCGGCGCAAATATCCTATGACTACAATCAAGGAGCGCCGTTAGGATGGTGGAAATTTGATGATTGTTCCGGCTCACAGGCGACTGATTCGAGTAGACGAAATAATCATGGATCGATCGTAATCACAGGATCGGGAACTAACCAATCACTAGGCACATGCGGAAGCGGGACGGGGACGGAGGCGTGGAACAATGGTACGACCGGCAAACATAATGCCAGCATTTATCTAGACGGGGGAGATGAGTATGTGCAAGTTACTGACACGGATGCGTTAACATTTGGTAACACCACGAGTGATCGTCCGCTATCGTTCACAGCCTGGATCAAAACATCTGGTTCGAATGAAGATTTTATCTCCAAATATGGAACATCAGGAACAGAGTATCGTTTTATTCTCGATGCCTCTGGTCGGCCTAACTTACAACTATATGACTATAGCACGTCGAGCTATATCGGAAGAGTTACGACGAGAAGTGCTAATACGAATACGTGGGTACATATTGCCGGTACCTATTCGGGGTCCGGTCTTTCAAGTGGAATGAAATTGTATATCAACGGTGAGCGAGCAGACACTACTGACACAAATAGCGGTTCGTATACTGCTATGGAAAATACTACTGCCAATGTCTTGTTTAGCGGAAGAGATGCCGGGGGAAGTATTGTTAACGATTATACCGGGCAGCTTGATGATATTCGGATGTATGGGTATGAGCTTTCAGAAGCCCAGGTGAAAAAAATAATGAATGATGGGGTAGCGCGTTTTGGCCCGAACACTGGGTCACCATAAACAATATGTACTATACATACGTTCTATTGAGTGAAAAAGATAACAAATTCTATACTGGTTTTACTAACGATTTAAAGAAACGTTTAGTCGATCACAATAATGGAAAGGTGTTTTCAACCAAACATAGGGCACCTTTAAAACTGGTCTACTATGAAGCATGTTGTAACGAAGATGACGCTAAGAGAAGAGAAAAGTCTTTAAAATCTGGAAGGGGTAAGGCCTATTTAAAAAAGCACTTGAAAATATTCCTTATACAGTGTTCGGGCTTTGGGCCCCTAACCGGAAGTCCGTAACCTAAGGGGAGTATTGCTTCTTTTGGGATGCCTGACAACTTAGTACTATGAATAATATGCGTAACATTAAATTATTACAAAAGCCTACACGAAGAAGAATCTTGTCCGTATTAGCAATGGTTGGGTCGTCTCTGCTAATGGTAGGGTTGGTATTTCTTTCATTGAATAATGAAGCGTCAGCTGGATGGTGGAATGAAGGTTGGCAGTACCGAATTGCCATACCGGTCTCGAATAATACAACTGAGGAATCGGATGTCTATATTAATTTTACAGGAGGAGATGCATTTGATACTTCAGATAGTTCAAAATTCCAAACTGATTGCGGAGACATGCGGTTTACTAACGCTGGAGGGAACATTCTTCCTCACTATATTGTCTCGGGTTGTGGAACTTCATCAACGGTGGTTCACGTTCACTTTGGAACGTTTCCGGCTGGTGATATGACGATTTATCTGTATTATGGAAACTCTTCGGCTGAAGATGGCGGAGAAGGGAGTGATTTTAGTACTGAAGCCAGTAACTACACAATCGGGACGGCTGGGAGCGAAGAAGTTGGCCCGGGTCCAGTGGCTTACTGGAGTTTTGATGAAGGATATGGATCTACAGCAAAAAGTAATGTTGTTAAAGAAGAGACAGTAACAACGTCTGTGACACTTTCTCCCTCTACCCTAGCTAACGAAGTGGCTGGTACGTACACATGGACAAATCCAAATGATGCAGCCAGTAGTAATGATGTTAATGCGTATGTATATAAATCGCCTCCGGGATTAGGTTTTACATCTTATTATCTTAAGGCGACTGATTTTGGTTTTAGTATTCCGTCTTCGGCCACCATTGATGGCATTGAGGTGAATGTCGAAAAATCTT
>JAGQKX010000042.1 GCA_020429905.1 candidate division WWE3 bacterium | reverse complement strand
TCATGCAAGGTCATGACATAGGGTAGTGGTGTCGAATCGGAGGACTTTGCTCTCAGCCGGGTCTCCATCTCGTTGCGTGCTTTTCTCGTAAAAGTGATCGCCAAAATCTGTTTTGGGGATACCCGCTTTTGGTTAATAAGTGAGCAAATACGCTCAGTTAATGTAAACGTTTTTCCTGTACCGGGTCCAGCGATGACGGAGATAGTTGCTGCCGTAGAATCTATCGCTTGTTGTTGTTGAATATTAGGCTGTCGAATTGGCATTATTTAAAAGAGGGAAGGTTGTTGTGGTTGGCCTATCCGCTCAAGTTTCTCTCGCTCATGAGGGGTGAAAATGTGTATCTCTCCGTACAATCCGTCATATCCAGGTTTAATAGATACCGATCCAGAACGAATTCTTTTAATAGCTTCAGCTAAAAGACGTCCGCCCGCTGCTGCAATAGCATCAATCGGAATTGACGATAGAATTTCCAATTCTGGACCGAGTTCGTCAATCAAGGCAAAATAGGCCTGTTGTACAGCTTTAGATTGGACACCTTTTACGTTCTTCACTTCGGCGATTGCTTCATCTAAAGGAATTAAATTTTGATATGATTCGACATTCTCAGCTGTCGTACGATCTGATAACGCCATGACACGGTGTAATACGCCTAGTGTAAGTGGTTTACCACATGTTGGACAAAGGTTATTATGATCGGCGCTTTCTGTCGGGTGGTAGAGAATCTTGCAATTACGGTGACCATCGTAGTGGTAGCGTCCTTCATGAGGAAAAAATTCAAATGTACCAATAAATTTTGACCGGTCATTTTCCTTAATTGCTGACCATACGCCGTCATATGTAAGGTCAGTATCAAAGATATTTGCTTCTCTTCCGATTCTTCTGGCTGAGTGGCTATCGGATCCAGAAATAAGTGTAATAGTATCTAACTTAGACCATAACCTGTTCATCTCCGGATCAGATGATAAACCTGTCTCGATAGCAAAAATATGTTCCGTCAAGTCGCCAAAACATTCTTCTAACGAATCAAACCCTGAATTAGATCCAAATATTGCGAAATGAGGTGTCCAGGCATGCGCTGGTACAAGATAGGCGCTATCGGAAGACTGAAGAACAATTTTTAATAGTTCACCGCTATCAATTCCTAATATCGGCCGGCCATCGGAGGTGAGGTTTCCGATTTTGGCTAACTGACTATTTATCTCTCGCACCGTTTCAAAATCTGGTGCATAGATTAAATGATGTACTTTTCTCACGCGGTCATTTTTCGAATAAATGCAACTGACCTCGCATTCAAGCATAAAATAAACCTCGCGATGGCACGATTTGGGGACGACCTTTTTAACCGATTCAATAATTTCGTCTTTTGGGCGAAAAAGTCCATTACCAATGGGAATGAGATCATTCTGGAGTTCATCAAACCATAATGGATGGGTAAAATCTCCAGTAGCCAAAAGGGTGATGCCTTTGAACATACCCCACTTAGTCAGTTCTTCTATAGAAAGCGTTTTGCTACATGCGTAAGCAAATCGGGAATGTAAATGAAGGTCAGCGATAAAACGCATAGACGTATTATACATGCCGTATAGACTGTGATTTCTCGAGCTGAAATCATTTATAATGATCCAGAATGCAATCTCAGTGGCTCGAACAATATGCAGATCCAAAGCATCGAAAGATGTTATTTCCAAACGGTCCCGCTGCTGTGGGCACCATCTTTTTGGATTTTTTGGCTCAAAATGGCGAACTTCAGACTGGTAAAACGCTTGTCGATTTAGGTTGTGGGAATGGTAGAAATGCATTTCCGCTTGCTAAGTTAGGATTTAATGTCATGGGTGTCGATGGCATCCCACAAGCGATAAACGATGCTAATGAAAAAAATCAGTCTGAAACATTGTCCGAAAAACTTTCATTCGTTCTCCAAGATCTCGCTGAGTCTACCTGGAACATTGAGTCAGATCAATTTGATTACGCAATTGATATCAACACGTTCAGCTCCTTAGATCGTCGCACACAGAGAAATTACCGTAACGAATTGAAACGGATTCTCCATACCGGTAGCCTGTATTTTTTATACACGTATACAGTGAAAGATGAATACTATCGTCAGTTCGTGACGAACGATACTGCCGATGATGGGCAACCAGGGACTAAAATTGTCTGCGCTGACGACCAGGTGACACGAATTCTTTATTCACGTGATGAGCTCGTCACGTTCTTTTCTCCAACATTTGAGCTTGTTTATGAAGAAGAAAAAATCAGATATGGAAAAATGTTTGATGAATATTATAAAAGGAATTTCCAAGTGTTGATTTTCAAAAATAACTAACGAATTTATCTCTATGTTAAAAGATTTCAAAACAACATATCTCGATAAACAGACCATTTGTGAAGATACTGTTTCATTCAATTTTGAGAAGCCCGCTCATTTTGAATATCAGTCGGGTCAATTTATAGAACTGTTTCTCGAACACAATCCAGGTGTTGCCTATCCTTTTACGTTATCTTCGTTTCCTGGAGAACCATATCTTACGATCACAACTAGAATGTGGTCTCAAAGTAAGTTTAAAATATGGCTCGAAACGCTTGTCCCGGGGCAAATGGTGACGATGACTGGTCCATGGGGAAATTTTGTTTTAGAAGAAGGAACAGAAAATCTTTCTATATTTTTAGCAGGTGGAATAGGGATCACCCCATTTCGGAGCATGGTAAAAGAGGCTATTGATTCTGAGAAGAACTTACCGAGTTCAATATTCCATTCTAATAAATTTTCGAGGACAACTCCGTTTAAAAAAGAATTCGAAGCATTACTGAACCGAGGTGTTCAGCTCTACTATTTAATGACACAAGAAGGATCCGAACGATTATCGTTTGCGTATATTAACTCAAAGGAGAATATCACCCGGGATTCACGCTTCTATATCTCTGGTGCACCGGTTTTCATTGACACTCTTGCTGACGATCTTGTGGCAAATGGAATTCAAGAAAAAATGATTAGAGTTGATTCGTTCTCTGGTTATTGATCGATTAGATCAGGGCTGATGTTCTGCTTAATCAGACTTTTCTTCTTGTTTTGTGCCTGTTAGAGTATAAAATATAGATACATACTATGGATACAGAAAACACATCACCATCCAAAACAGTTCTCGTGGTTGAAGATGAACGTCCTCTGGCGCGAGCACTAGAGATGAAGCTTAAGGAGGCGGGCTTTGAAGTAGATGTTATGGATAATGGGAAGTCTGCATTAGAGGCCGTATCTCAAAAAACATTTGGCTTGATCATTCTTGATATTTTGATGCCCAAAATGAATGGGTTAAAGTTTTTGGAGGAAATGGTCAAAAAAAATATTGAGATTCCGGTTATCGTGGCTTCAAACCTTAGCCGAGAAGATGAGATAAAAGAGGCAAAACGTCTCGGTGCTGTCGACTATTTTATTAAATCGGAAACCTCTTTGGGAGATATCGTTTCGATCGTGGAAGAACGGCTCAATGGGTGAAACGGTTGATTGCAAACTCGCTATGTATTTAGGTTATCTGAAAAACTGCCTGTATGCTCGAATATCAAGACTACATACTTACTGAATTTAATATTGTCCTCCTAAGCTCCATTGCGATCTTAATTTTCCTTATCGTCTTACTTATTTTTGAAGCCTCAAAAATTCGCAGTAAATTTGGCATGGAAGAAGAAGATATTGAACACCGGTTAGATTTGTTGCGACATTTGGTGGGGGCTGGTAAAGCGTATTTGTTCATTGCAGATAAAGAAGGGGCGGTAGTAGATATTAATCCTGATATCCAAAGTTTAATGGGGCTTGAACCAAATCAGTTATACGGAAAAGATCTCGGGATATTCACTGAGGATACACCTGGGTCGAACGTTGAGTCTTTGTGGCAAGTGTTGAGAGATAAAAAATTACCTTTCCATTTACAACTCCGGGGTGCATGGAAAAACGGCGAAGAATTTATGGAAACTGCAGAAATCCGCCCGTTATTAGCGGAAAATTCAATTGTGGGATTTGTGGTGAGTAGAATTGGTAGCACAGATGGAGAAGGTCAGTCGGCAGAAGGTTCTGAAGAGCTAGAAAAAGCCTATGCCAAAGAACAGGTAATCGTTGAAAGTATTGGAGATGGTGTTATTGTTACCGATGCCGTTGCCGATATCGTAATGATGAATAAAGCAGCTCGAGAAATCCTCGACACTCAAGAGTCTGAAATCGGCAAATCTATCTATGAAATATTGCAGTTAGAAGATGAAAATAGTGCCATGCTGCTTCCACAATATCATCCTTTGGCGGAAGCTCTAGAAGACGAACGACGGGTAATGAGTCGTTCGTATTATATTGTCCGCAATGACTTTACCCGTATCTCACTTGCGGTTACAGCGTCTCCCGTAATTGTTGATGATGGGATCGTTGGCGGAGTAATTGTGTTTAGAGATATTACTAAAGAAAAAGATATTGATCGAGCAAAAACAGAATTCGTTTCTCTCGCATCTCACCAACTTCGTACCCCATTAACCACAATCAGCTGGTATACCGAACTACTTTCAGGAGCAGGTTCGGATAACCTCACTGACGAACAGCGAAATTATCTCGACGTAATTTACGATGGAAATCAACGTATGATTGGACTCGTAAATGCATTACTTAATGTTTCCAGACTAGAGCTGGGTACTTTCATTATTGAGCCTGAACCGACGAAGGTCCAAGATTTGATCATGAGTGTCTTAAGAGACGTCCAACCGTCAGTGGAAGAAAAACAACACGAGATTGCCTTTAATAGTGAAGAAGAAATGCCAGAAATAAACCTTGATCCACGTTTGATGCGAATGATTATTCAAAATCTATTGACGAATGCGATCAAATATACTCCCGACAAAGGTAAAATAACGATCGATTTATCAAGACATTATCCCGATTTAATACTCAAAGTTTCTGATAATGGTTTTGGTATTCCGATCAATCAACAGGATCGGATCTTTACGAAATTGTTTCGGGCTGATAATGTTCTTAGTAAGAATACTGAGGGAACAGGATTGGGTTTGTATATCGTCAAATCTGTTCTAGATCGCGCGGGAGGGAATATTTGGTTTGAATCTGAGGAAGGTAAAGGCACGACATTTTATGTTACAATTCCTCTTGAAGGAATGAAAGCTAAATCAGGTACAAAGACCCTTAGTTGATACCTACACATATGATGCCAAAAATACTCGTAGTTGAAGACATGGAAGCAATTCGACAAGCCATTACGGCCGCCCTGGCAAAGGCTGGATATAACGTTTTGCAAGCAAAAGATGGGGCTGAAGGACTGGAAATTGCTTTTCTTGAACATCCAGAGCTTATTCTCGTAGATATCATCATGCCGGAGGTTGACGGTATTGAAATGGTCAAACGCTTGCGTGACGATGATTGGGGTAAAACTGCCTCGGTGATGATGCTTACTAATGTAGAAGATTCGGATAAGATCGTGGCTGTCCAAAAATACCACGTCTATGACTATTTGGTTAAATCGAACTGGGAGTTAGATGATGTGGTAGAACACATTAAGAATAAACTCAAGGCCGCAACTGAAGAAAACTCCTAGGATCTAAAAGCAATGCCCGACTCATCGTCTTCAGAAGAAAACAACTCCAACGTCTCAAAAATTATGGTAGTGGAAGATACTGAAGAACTTCGGAATGCCATCAGTATGGCACTGAAAACGGCAGGATTTGATGTTCTTAGTGTTAATGATGGTGAAGAAGGGTATGTACATGCTTTGCGCGTTCAGCCAGATTTACTCTTGGTTGATATTATGACGCCCCGAATGGATGGATTGACGATGATTCAAAAATTGCGAGATGATCCATGGGGGAAAACAGCAAAAATAATCATACTGACAAACTTAAATAATACGGATTTTTTGGAAAAGGCCAAAGCGATGAATGTTCACGATTACTTCATTAAGAGTGACTGGCCACTTCGCGAATTGGTTGCGCAAGTAAAAGCCAAACTCCAACAACCATAAAAATTATTTAGAGAGGTTCATTCCAATAGAGGACGTCTTTGGGATTGTGTCGGTACAAGGCAGATCCAAGTCTCTTCTGATCGATGAAATGACCGATCATTCCAATACTTCTGCTTAGGATAAAAAGCCCATCTAACAATTCATTATCGAGGATATCTTCAATTTCATCATTTGAAATGCCAATTTCATGAAATACATCCAGTGCCACAGCGCCGATT
>JAGQKX010000041.1 GCA_020429905.1 candidate division WWE3 bacterium | reverse complement strand
ATTAGTTGAGTATCCTTGACTCCCAATACATTTTCAAAAAAATCTTGTGTGCTTTTGCTTATCACGATAACTTTCGAATACATCTTTAATGCCAATTTTGCTATAGAGAGATCAACAATCTTTGCAATAGCCCGCACTAACGCTGATGAATGCGATACAAATCCCGTACCATGACCAATAAAAAATGATTCCGCGTGTACGTAACGTGCGTATATCCACGTCCACCAAGTTGCATCAAAGAAACGCGTTTGAGTTCCGACATAATCATATTTATTATTTTTCAATAACCGTAAACGTTTAATTAGATCAAACAGATTAGGGAGATAAAATTGTTGTTTAAGCAGGTTAAAAGCAGTAACGCGGTAGATTTTCATCCCCTTATATGCCTCGGTCTCAGGGGCTTCATTGGTGTTATAACAAATAATATCTACTTCAATGTCTGGATGATCAATAATAAGTTTAGAGAAGAGCTCTTCAGCGTACTTCTCAGCCCCTCCGCTGTGAGGATAGAAGAATGGAGAGATGAATAATATTTTCATTAGACAGCTCTATCATAAACAATACTAACGGTTCTATCAAACAACTGTCTTACCTTTGGCATCGCGATATGCTGATACCAATGTTTTATGATATAGGTAGCGTGTTGTATCCCTGTCTTCCATAAAATTTGCTTACTTTCTCCACTCTCACGTACGATAGAAATAATGGGATATTCACCATAATGGAGACGTTTATGCGCAATCGCGGAAAGTTTAATTTCTGGAGATAAATCCCAACCACCTTCTTTAAGATCAAGCATTGCATAAGCCTTTTTTCTGATCATTACCATACCTGAAATGGCATCTTTCATTTCGTAGCCATAGAATACTTTAACCTCAAGGTTGAGAAGCTTCATACCAAATTCTCTTACTTTTGAAATAAATTTTGAGGAAACCCGTTGAACTCGATTGCAGCTGATGACATCGTAGTTACCATCAATGAAGTAGTTCATAAGATTGGGTATCACTTCCACCGGATGTTCACCATCTGCGTCAACAACCACAATATATTCTCCTCTTGCCTGTTCCATACCTGTTTGAATGGCGTATCCATATCCAATACCATGACGGTCTTTTCGATTTTCCACAAATACCCGTGCACCAGCGTTACGAGCCACATCTACCGTTTGATCTGTAGAGCCATTATCTACTACCACGATTTCATCTACTAGCGGTTTAAGCCTGTCAATGACTTTCGTGATGCCTTTTTCTTCGTTTCTACATGGTATAATAGCGGATATTCGAATTGTGTTCATACCACATAGCTTACCATACCCTATAGTGGTTGTCAATCGACTTGGTTTGGTGTATACTTACCGGACAATAATGTATTTCTTACTATGTGCACACATATTTTGAAATATTTATACAAATGAAAAAATTTGCCATAATACCATTGATCGTCATCATTGTAGTCTCATTAATCTCTATCCCTTACCACACAGTACCTATAGAGCTAAGAATTGGGTCATATTCTTTATGGACTTCTCAATATGCTCTTGGACTAAGAAATGACAACCCACCCGGTGCTTTTTACACTATTAGTCCGTTTGATGATTTGGTTATCTATAAAGATGGGTCCGAAGAAAAAATTATTGATAGCGAAACACTGAAAATTGACGAATCAAACACCCCCAGAGTGAGTATTCTTGGCTACGTCACAAGATTGTTCAATGATACTACTACCCTTTCTACCAAATCTATCGCAGCAAAATATTCCAATAACAACGACAGAAATCTTTCATACAAAATGGAAAATCTGGGAAATACAGTTGCCATCACGAGAAAGATAACGGTACCCAGCAAAAAAGAGATCATTGGAGTTGGACAAAGCATCATTTTTAATGCTGGCGATCAAATATTTCTCGACGATGTACTCATCACTAAAAGCGAAACAGTTAAACATGAAGGTAAATACCTCACGCAGTCAGGAGTGAGTCAAATTACAATCCGAAACGACCAATTTAACTCTTACATTTCTATCAAAACAAATACGTCTGATACTGTCGTCGTCGATCCCGAATTGCGTCTGTTAACGATCAAAACGTTTCTACAGGAACCTAAAGTCAAATCAACAGATACATCTCAGATCATCGAAATACACCAATAATCAATATCTATTGACGCGCATCTCTAATAAGCTTGTGGTATCGTTTTGGTAGAGGTATTTATGCGAAGATTTTATTCTTTTTATTATTCGTTCCCAAAAATCTCCACCGTTATTCTAAGCGTACTCATTGCAACCATTGCTCTTGTGATTTGGAGAATAAATACTCCATTAGGAAATTTTCTTGGCTGGGATATGTACGCACATCAACATTTATTTAATGAACTGTTACGGGGGCATTGGGCTATCCTCCCCACAAATATTTCTGATACTTTTCTCATCAATGCATATTTCCCACTATTTGCCATTATCGTTGGGCTGGGAAAACTGACTGTACCATTTTTATCGTTTCCAATTTATTATGATTTCCTCGATATATTCTATTTTTTCGCTACGATTGGCGTCTCACTTCTTTTGGTACGTACAGTAAGAAAAGATCTCTTAAGTTCATTAGTTATCGTCATTTTCTCTGCGTTCACATTTGAAGCAGTTGTGGCCCAAACGGCATTCTTCTTTATTCCCCAAAACTTGGCCGCCTTGCTAGTCGTATTGTTATTAATTTGGTGGCTCAAAAATAGAAGAACTATGTCATTGTTACTTCTTTTCCCCATCATGATGCTGCATTTTGTCATCGGTGGGTTTGGCTGGGCGGTCTTATTTCTTACCTGGATGATTCAACTCGCAATTATTTTTTTTGAAAAACGAAAACATTCCATAAAGTTATTACTCATCTCCGCTTTTACGATTTGGCTTTTCGCCTTTGGAATAAGTTTTTTCCTCAGCCTTAATCCGTTAGGGACCAATGAAAGCGTCACGTTCACCTTTGGCTTAGCGGAGAAATACGCTTATTTATTAAAATCATATTCATATCTATGGTTGTTTTATTTTATTGGTATCTTCAGTATCCTCAAAGGCTATAAGCATAAATACAATCATGAGATTATCATCGCTATCCTTTCTGTTTTCCTTGTTACAGCGGTTATTTTACCCCTACCCTACTCGCTTAAATTTTATACTGTTGCTCGATATCCGGTACACGTCGTTATGACCATAGGGGTTGTATACCTTCTCCGCCAAATACAAAACAAACGATATCAAGTGTTTATCTTGGCCTTATTAATCCTCACTGAATCAACGATCCTTTTTTACAATCAGTCAGAATTCAAAAAAGCCATTGCCTATAAATACTCATACGCCACAATTTCTGATTTAGAATATGAGGCAGCTCGCTATTTACAGTTAGCTTACCCCAAAGATAATTCATCTGTATTATTGGTAAGTGATCCTTCTACCCAGCACATCTTGGAAGCCACGGGCGGAATTAATTCGCAAGGTGGTGGGTTCGCTGTTTCTGCAACTCGTACTATTGTAAACAGCGCGTATCCCCTTACAGATTCACAAAAATTACGTTCTGAACTTTGGAACGTCCGCGATCTAGTGTACCCTGAACAACCCTCAATCGTTCTTTTTGTGGTCAGTGGTAGATTTATGTCCTGGCAAAACGTCGACGACAAGTTTAAATATGATGAGGGATACAATATTTGGTCTCCCAAAGAACTTAACCAGCTCGGAATTAACTATATCTTGGAATTAGAAGAACAAGAAGGATTCAATACTGTTTTTGAAAATAGTGCTGTAGTGATTTTTGAAGTAGCTCGACCTCAGTAGTTGTATTTTATGTATAAAAAGTGAATAAAAGAAAGGACGAAACCTGAAGGGTGAGTGTTACCCACCCTCCAGGCTCATTTACGTCCGTTCGTCTTAGTTGCCACCACTCTGGCTGTTCCATTCAGGCGGAAGACCCAACGCCACTGTGTTCATACAGTCCCACGGTGGTAAATCTTCGTCACCTGGTTTCCATTCAACGCAGGCGTTGATCGGCCGGCCCAGGAGCCGTGTCGCAGACAATTCATCTACTCGGCCAGGGGTCAGACCCCAACGACGAGACCACCATGTCGCCACAGACTCGACTTCACCCGATAGCAATTCTGCCACGGGATAGTCATGATAAATCTGCGCGCCTGGTTTAACGTAGACAATTGCCATAAACGCTTCTCCGGGAGCCAAACAAACCTGACCAGGAAGTGTGCCATACGTATCCTGACACCAGATCATCCGTTGGTAGGTTTGCCAGTCAACGCAAACACCAGGTGCACTACCTGGCATTTGGAAAAGCCCATCAGCACCACACCAAATGGCACGGAAGTCAGAGCTGATTGCAGCAACGGCGCCGCCAAAACCAACTTCAACACCCCCGGAAGGGATGCCTTCGCCTGGCTGAGGAACACTTACTACATTGACACGGCCGAAATGGACCGTCTGATCGTGCCGATACCCGTGGGTACGGCTCCAGACTTGCATCCATCCATAGAGGAAACCACTTTCTGCCATGCGGGCTGGGTCATCTAACGGATAAACCACAACTTCGCCTGCTTCCTCAAAGTGGAGAACTCCTTGAGCCGTAGCCTTATCCAGGTCAGACTCGCGAATGCAGAAGATTGGGTCCCAGGCCTGAGGTTCAACTGGAACCATCGTTAAGAAGCCATGATAATCGGTTTCAAGGACATCAACCAACTCGTTGAATGTAATTAACCCCGAATCATAGTCATCTTTGATAGCCTGATCAACAGCACGGCCAACGGCAGGACATCCCCCGTTCTGAGGGAAGAAAACGTCCCAATCATAGGCTGATTCGAAGATTTCATCCTCAAGCGATCCATTCCAGTTAGGAATGACATCCATGGCATGGATGGTTGGTGTGATCACCATCTGTGAAGGCACAGCCCCTTGGAAATCAACGAGCAAGAAGTCGTTCCGGAATGTATCCGTATCGACTTGCTCGAGTGCCAATGCCGCCATTTCAGGCAACTCGTCTTGAGGGCTAACAAAGTCAGCACCGTCAACGACCAGGTTAAACCCTGGTTGACTGATTTCTTCTAAGGTCAAAGGCTCGCGACCTAACATCAAAGGTGATTGCGGCGACGCCGAGAGGATGTACAACTCACCAATAGTCATTTGACCACCATTAATGAGTCCCTCCGCATAGGCAAAAGCCGCCTCACGACCAGCCGCTACTTCAGGCATAGGCAGATAATCCAGGGCAAAACCATAGGCCGCCTGCGCATCGGCAACTTCAGAAACCATCAGGTTTGCTTCATCGGTGTTGAAAAAGATGCGACCATCGGTTTCGATAAAGGCCGCTTCAGCTTCAAGTGCCGGTGTTTCGACAACGGTGTCGGCCGTTTCAGGACCAGGATACGATTCTTCTGTAGGGACGGGTGTTGGTTCACAACCTTCAGGCAACGTGCCATCGGTATTGCGATACGCGCAACCGGTGCCGCCAGTACCTCCCGGCTGACAAGCAGCCAGGAATAACAAGACGGTCAGTAAGAATAAGACGAACAACGGACCACGGAATTTGGTATGTTTTTTGGTAAACATGGTTAGCCTCCTCAAAAAATTGGATATACGCCCGGTTCCGTACCAGGCACTACGTAAACAATGTCTGTCATTGCTTTAGGTAACTGACACAGACATACAGTTACCGAGTTTGCAAACAGCATAATAGACATGCATCGATATTGGAGTCCCGGGCCTAAGCCGGGAAGTGTTTCCCGTCACCCAGGGCTGGGCCAATAACGAAATCTATACGCGCGCTTGCAGAAACATATTGACCGGCAACTCATCGTTACCAGCCGATAGATTTCTGCAAGCTAAGCAAACATCCAGTGTCGTCTATTTTTAAGACAAACGAACGAATTTTTAATGTTCATCTCAGACGTAACGCCTGAGAAATTTTTAATCATTCTAAGTATCTTCAAGAAAAGACACTATAAAAGTATTAAATGCATTACGTTTAACACATGAACCAAATACAAGCAATACGCTGTAGGGAATCGTTGGGGGTTGATATGCACCAGCATTCCCCACAACGTACTACCTATATTTGGTTAAAAATTTGCCAAGGATCCAGAGTACCTGAATCACTAACAAATTTTTAAGTGATCAGAAGTGCGGCTCAGTTGAGCTAAGCCGCACTTTGATTTGATCATGTACCCCGCTAGGGACCCAACGGAATGGGCGTCGGTGACGCATTTGCGTCTGTCGCCGGTTCTTCATCCGTTGAATCAAGATTCGGGTTTGGGTTGAGCGAATCAACCCGGATTGGCGTTGGTTGGGGTG
>JAGQKX010000040.1 GCA_020429905.1 candidate division WWE3 bacterium | reverse complement strand
CGCTGGCCAATAGAACGGGTAATAAGGTACCCAATTGTTGTCCCGAGCGAAATGCCTAAAAGCCGAAGAAGCGTGTCATATTGTTTATCTGCCGCACCAGCTTGTTTAATAACTTCATCAAGAATTTTTCCTGAGAGAAGGGGAGCCACTACTTCAAACGCTGCACTGATGACCACCACCAATGAAATCAAGGCCATTAAACGATGCAGTGGTTGTGACAATTTTATTATCCGAAATATATTTTTCATAAAAATGCTTTCACTAAACCTCGTGAGTATACACTATCTTGGTATGTGACGGCAGCTATACCTAGGCTTGTAGCCGTTGGAGTATTTTTTGGTATAACGCAACCACCGTGGTATCTCCAGAGTCAGACACAAAATGATCATACCCCGGTGAAGCGTTCATTTCGATCATCCATAACTCGCCATGCGTATCAAGAATAATATCTAAGCCACAGTAGTCAACCATCTTTTTGGCAAACATGGGGCGAGCGAACGACTCAATGCGCTCAAGCAAGACGGTATCTTTAATTTCAATTGCCTTGGCATTCTCCCAGTGAAGCGGACTAAGGTTACCCACAAAGGTCGCTTCATCAATATTTTTTTCATAAACGAATTGCAAAACACCGTCAAGAAAAATCGCCCGATATTCAGTTTGTGGTTCGATATAGTCTTGGGCAATTAAGATATAGTCATAATAACTACTCTCGTGATCAAAAATAGTAGAAACAGCCCTGAGGAGGGAAGCATGATCATCTACCTTAAAGACATTTCTTCCGAACGATCCCCGATTTTTCTTAATGATCATGGGGTACGAAAAATCTTTTTCAATGGTTTCAATAATTGAGTCGTATGAACTTTCATCCAAATACTGTTCATATTTTTCCTCAGTATTTGGATCCAAGAACGATTGCGTTTGGGGCATATTGATCACATCTTCATACAACGAATACAAAAAATCTTTGTCTCGACACACCACGCTCATCGCATGGGTGTTAAGCGGAGTCGCCCAATTGGCAAAAATATACCGCTCAGACCCAATGAAGACAGACAAGACATTTTTAGTTTTATGAGTAAATTCGTAAGAAAGACCGAGTTGATCACACGCCACTTGGAGGGCTCGAATATTTGTGTTCATTAAAAAATCAGGCGGTTAAAAATCGAGAATTCTTTTGGCACTCTCGTGAACAACCACTCCCATATTCTGTTTCACATGATTCACAACAGATAAACTGAAGATTACATTTGGCATTACAGCAATTAACATAGCGAGCAACTTTGGTTCCACAGTGATGACATTCGCTGATCACTGTCGGGTTTACCTGATTTACGGGTACATGAACTCTGCCATCAAAGACATACATTTCACCGTCAAAATATTTTCCTCCTGTGGTATCGGCGTAACGATGAATCCCTCCATGTAACTGACGCACATCGGTGAATCCCTGTTCTTTAAGGTAACTTGATGCTTTTTCGCAACGAATTCCACCTGTGCAGTAGGTCACCACTGGTTTATTTTTGAGATGTTCAATTGAGGCCACAAACTCCGGAAATTCTCGGAAATTATCAATATCCGGCACGATGGCGTCTTTGAATTTACCAATCCGGCCTTCGTACTCGTTCCGAGCGTCAATAATCGTAAACTCTTCGCCAGACTCATAGAGACGTAATAATTCATCTGGTTCGATATAGTGGGCTTTATGTTTTAGGCTCACATCTTTACCCCGTTCTTTTAGACCAAGTGTAACGACTTCTGGACGAACGACAACGCGTAATTTGGGAAAGGTCTGATCATTTCCTTCTGAAATCTTCCATTCAATATCCGATAAACCTGGATAGCACATGGTCTCTGACATGTATTGATCAAGCGCTTCAAATGTTCCGCCAACCGTACCATTAATACCTTCCTCGGCAATCAAAATACGTCCGGTGATCCCTAATCGTTCGCAAATTATTTTCTGTTTTTCTTTGAGATCTTCAGGATCTTCAATATCTGTATATTTGTAATACAAGAGCACGTGCATGGATGTATCTTATCACGAATACGGTTTATGATACGTGCACAAAAACTGGCTATATCTTCTACTGACAAACATGATTTTTGGATTATAATAATGACAAGCGTATGAAAGTCGAAAATAAATCATTCATTGTCACCGGTGGTGGAAGCGGAATCGGTAGAGCTCTGACACTCGCGCTACTTGAGAAAGGCGCTCGTGTGGCTGCCATTGACTTGAATGAAACATCTTTGAAAGAAACCCAGGAACGAGCCAACGAATTTTCTGACAGACTCTCACTTCATGTGGCAAACATTACTGATCAGTCTCGGATTGAACAACTACCGCAAGAAATACTTGACATTCATGGACAGATTGACGGTTTAATCAATAACGCCGGGATTATCCAGCCGTTTGTAAAAGTAAATGAACTGACCTATGAACAGATTGATAAAGTCATGCAAGTAAATTTCTATGGATTGTTGTACATGACGAAAACTTTTTTGCCGCATTTGCTTGAACGTCCAGAAGCTCATTTAGTAAATATTTCAAGCATGGGTGGATTTTTGCCGGTACCGGGCCAAAGTGTGTATGGGGCTTCAAAAGCCGCGGTTAAATTGCTGACCGAAGGACTCTACGCAGAATTGGCGGAAACATCTGTACACGTGACCGTCGTCTTCCCGGGGGCAATCGCCACCAACATTACTCAGAATTCTGGAGTGAAGATCCCGGAGATGGGCGAAGCGGAAAGTAAGTTTAAGGCCTTACCTGCAGAAGAAGCAGCTCAGATTATTATTTCTGGCGTAGAAAAAAATAGCTACCAAGTGTTTGTGGGAAATGATTCAAAAATGATGAACCTTCTCTGCCGCATCGCCCCCAAATTTGCCAACAACCTTATCGCGAAACAAATGAAAACGCTTCTCTCGAGTAAATAACATGTACCTCCATGATGAGTTGAAACAGCTTGACGATGCTATTGAGCAGTTTATTAAAACCGCTCACCACGTGACGTTATCCCAAGAAGTTTATGCAGATGGCTGGAGTGCCAAAGAAATTATTGCCCATCTTGTTTTCTGGCACGAATATTATGTCACGGTGCTGAAAGCACTCGCAAACGATGAAGACCCACCATTAATGGAGGGGACGGCGGAGAAAAACAAATTTGCTGCACCCATCGCCAAAAAGAATTCTCGAGAAGAGCTCTTAAATCGATTAGTTAAGGCGCAACAAAAGTTTAAGAAATATATCGTTCTAGTAAAAATTCCACTAATTCCGTACAACAAGACGGCGATGAAACGACCACCCAAAGACTACGTCTCTGTAATTGCCAAACATGTGGCAAAGCATGAAAAAGATCTCCACAAAGCGCTGAAAAAGTAATTATTGAGAGGCAAGTACTTCTAATCGATCAATCACGGCACGTTTCCAGTGCCACATCATAAATCCGCCAATCAGCGGTTTGGCTATAACTCGGAGTAGGGGGTTACGCACCTCAATATCGTAGGTATAGGTAATCCGAGTGCCGCCATTTTCCTCTTCCATCAAAAATTTTTCTACTCCGTCTTTGGTGATAGGGGAATTGTTATGAGAAATATATCCTTTCGGCGGGATGAGTTCTGTCTGCATGTGCGCGGTAAGATTGACCCCAAGAAATGGCGCCACCGCATCAATAGTCAGATTGTTTCCTTCTCTTGAAAGAATAGAGACTGATTTGGCCACAGTTGGAAAATTTTTTGGCATTGATTCGAAATCACTCATGATCTCATACAATTTTTCGCGTGGAGCGTTTACAAACCAACTTCCTTCTAATAGTAATCGTGGCATGTTTACATCATATCTCATGAGTCTTGTGAATGACAGTCAGTATGCGGTGCAGCATTTAAAATGTAGTATAGTATAACCAATGAATACCATTCTCATCACCGGAGTAAGTCGAGGTATCGGTCGAGCCACAGCAGAAACATTTCTAAATAACGGTTGGCTTGTCTACGGGACATCTACTTCTGGTTCGGTTCCTTTTTCTCACGATAGACTCACCAGCTTCCAACTCGATCTAGCCAGCGCTGAAAGCATAGAAAATTTTAAGCAGCAGTTCGGCGAAACCAGTCTAGACGCACTCATTAATAATGCTGGAATCGGACTAGACGAAGACAGTGCACCCCCGATTGATCTTACGGTACTTCGCAGAGATATTGAGGTAAATGTATTTGGCACCATACAAATAACCGAAGTTGTGCATCAAAATATTAATGCAAATGGAAAAATTATTTCAATTTCTTCTCAGATGGCCGCTTTGAATCAGAGTTTTACGTATGGGGATCCGTCATACCGTATTTCCAAAGCAGCACTCAATATGTTCACCCTTAATCTCTCAAAAGATCCACGGCTTGTTGATAAAAATATCAGCGTTTGTAGCTTTGATCCTGGTTGGGTCAAAACCGACATGGGAGGTCCACACGCACCACGAAAGCCGGAAGAACCAGCCCAGGAGCTTTTCGATCTAATAACCCAAGGGTTTGAAACAGGTAAATTTTATCGTGGAACTTCAGTTAGAGATTGGTAAATCTATTTTCATCGATAACCCTATTCAACAGGTATAAGTTTGATGCTGGTGAAGGAAAATGCCGCGTATGTAGATTCGCGTTTAGTTGCTTTAACAAAATGGTCGCCTTCAGCTA
The DNA here is from genome assembly GCA_020429905.1 of candidate division WWE3 bacterium. Classification (GTDB taxonomy): domain Bacteria; phylum Patescibacteriota; class 4484-211; order 4484-211; family JAGQKX01; genus JAGQKX01. The sequence goes on along the minus strand of JAGQKX010000040.1, from coordinate 1,688 downwards.
GAGAAACATTTCCGATATATTTCCACACCATCCCTTGCGTATCCTCAGATTTGTGTTGATATAACAGTTTTTGTGACATATCGAAAAAGAATGTAGCATTGCGATCACCATTTTCAAATATTCCATCATCACTGGTATAGATCCAAACCTCATATGTACCTATTTGATCACTATTGATTACAAAAGGAATTGTTATCTGGGCATTTTCATTAGCCAGGTATGCTTCAAACCCTCTTGATGTTTCAGCTAAATAGGTCGAAGTATCGTATGTATCTACTTGCGTCAAAATCCCGTCTTTAGCTTCAATTCGAATGGTGCCGGGAACTTCGTCTTCCTGATCTTGTTCAGTATCTTCAGGTGCTGATGTTGGTGTTGGCTGAGGGTTAGACGTGTTAGAACGACCAGATTTACTGAAAAAGGTAAATGCCATGATACCTACAATGACAATCATCACAATTACCACCCCTACAATGACCGTAAATCCTCGAGAATTCATACTATCAATAGTAGTCTTTGTCTGCATGTCATACAAGATAACAATTCTTTATAAGATATTAGACGTGGGTAGGAAAAGTCGGCTACAAAAATAATCGGTACGATTAAGTTTGTTGTTTTTCGACAAAGTAAATCAACCAACGGGTGCGCTCAGACATGGGTTTATATATGAACTGTACGACTGAGAAGTGAACCTGGCCTAATAGCTCGCGGAATTCATCGTCAGAATAAAACGCCCAAAATCGCTCATATTCATTTCCATCGCTACTCGTCTCGGTAATCAGTGTTTCCCCATTGCCTTCTTTGATCGCAATAAAACCAACACCGCCTGGTTTTAGTAGTGAATGCAATGATTCGAGCACAGTACTAATTTCATCTTTAGGAATATGTAACAGCACCGCTGAAGCCCAAAATCCATCAAAACTCTCAGCTGGATAATCAAGCTCGGAGGCACTTTTGACTTCAAAAATACCCGATGGATTTTTTTCTTGGGCAACGGTAATAAAATTTTCTGCAGGATCAGTACCGACATATTCGTACCCGAGCGCAATTAGTTCTTGTGCATCCCGACCACCTCCACAACCGATCTCTAATATTTTCCCTGCCGGTAAGAGCGTGTGAAAAATTCCCATTTCATCCTGCCAAAACCCCTGTGCAGCATGTGAAGCCGCCCAATCTTTTGCTGATTTGTTATATGCATCAATAGTGATTTTTTTAGCTGAATCCATAGTGTGTTTAACCTTCTTTACTCATTACTACACTGCGCGCGTGGTGAAAAGTGAATTCCATGCTACTCAAATATTCCCGTCTGTAACTCGGGTCAAAATAAAAACCCAATACCATCTTTTGTATCAGCCGAGGTGCTTCTATATAATACTCCTATGAACCGAATTGTAATCACTTCAGGTGAAGTATTTACCGATATCGATGCCCTTGCGTGTGTGGTAGCTTACGCCGAACTATTAAAAATTGAAAGCAAAGAATACTGTATCTATCTCCCCGGCAAACTTAACCATAGTAATACAGAGACGGTAAAATCATGGAACTTTACCTTTTCTGACACGTACGAACCTCAGGAAGGGGATACATTTGTGGTTATGGATGTGTCAGAACCCGACCACATTGCTAAAGCCGTCGATCCAGAGAGGGTTATCGAAATTTATGATCACCATTTTGGGTTCGCTGACCCTCTC
>JAGQKX010000003.1 GCA_020429905.1 candidate division WWE3 bacterium | reverse complement strand
TGCGTTAGTCGTGTGGGGAGGTTCACTGCTCTTTCGCGCATCGGGAAATGTGTTTTTTGCCCTCTTCAGAAATAACGAACTCGTGGACATGTCCAAAGACCGTTTCGTGCAAGAGGCAATTCGAGATAACGACGCACTAGTCCTTGGTACGGCTGTGTTTGGTGAACGGATTGGGACGACACTTCTTAAGCAAGTGTTACAAAGTGAACTGTCGGACGACTGGCAATATCTTCTTCGAAACGAAGTAAAAGACATTGAAGAAAATGCGTTATTGTCTGGAATCATCCTCAGTATTAATATTCGTCAACATCCCAGTGAAGAAGAAGTGATCGAAATCACCATGCCGGGAATGGAGACATCAAAGAAAAAAATGTCTATGCCCAAGATGCCGAGATTTTCGCTGGGCACTATTGGTTCGTTTTTCTCGGGTTTCACCGGAATTTTCAAAAGAATTCAAACCCCAGACGTCTATCTGAAAACGCCCAAACCTTCTCGTTCGATCAAGAAATGGTTGATTGTGGTCTTATTAGCCGTGCTCTTAACGGGCAGTATCTATTTCACGCTGCGTCGGAATAAGACCCAAGAGATAGAAAGTGAGCAGGCTGTATTCGAACAGGAACTACAAACACAGTTAGAACGAGTACAAGAGATAGCCCAGAGGGACCCAGCTCAGGCACAGCGAGCATTAGACGCGCTCAGTGAGCAGATCGGTAGCGTACAAGGGGCTTCTACTCAAATAGATGAACAGCTGCAACAAACATACGATGCGTTATATGCCTCCGAATACCCCGAGTGGAATTCGTTGAATATTCCGGTAGCGGCTTCGTCGGTTACGTTACTTTCTCAGGATGGTCAGTTTGTCGCCATCGCTGGGGATGACGGTTCTGTTTGGACGATCTCAACCGATAATTCGTTTACAAAAATTGCCACGTATTCTGAGTTGGTTGGGGTTACGTTTGGCGCGCACGCCGTCTCAGGCTCATATCTCTATCAACCAGATACAGGGCTTTGGTTTATTGATAATTCAGGAAATTCTGTCGAAAAAATTATTGATCAGTCAGGACAATGGGGGACGGTCTTAGGTATTTCAACCTACAAAGACAATCTCTACGTCTTATCCAAAGGATTATCTCAGGTCGTTAAATATCTTGGTATTGGAGGCGGGCAACTCAGTAATGCTTCGTCGTATCTACAAGAACCGGTCACGTTTGATAATGTCTCGGACCTTACCATCGATGGCTATATTTACCTCCTCCACGCTGATGGACAGACCGAAAAATTTATTAGCGGCAAACGTACAGATTTTGCCCTTCGGGGAGTATTCCCTAAGTTAGTTTCGCCACAAAAAATTGTCACCGGTATTGACTGGGGACATGTCTACATTGCTGATGGTTCTTCTGTTCTTATCTTTACATCTGATGGGCAGTACGTTAAACGCATTATGTCTACATATGGGCATGTGTTAAGATTGGCGGTAGACGATTCAGAACAACGGCTCGTTATTACGACCGAAAACGGCGTTTTCACCGCTGGGCTGAATTTTTAATCATGCCGACACTTCGTGTTAATAAAGACGCAAAATTCAAATATTCCCTGCTCGAAAAATATGAGGCTGGGCTTGAGCTGTATGGGTGGGAAGTAAAAGCCATCAAAAGCGGAAATATCGACTTTAAAGGAAGCTATGTTAAGCCAATCGGTAACGAATTTTACTGGATTAATGGGCTTATAACTCCTGTCACACGGGGAGAAAGTGACTATGATCCAAGTCGTATGCGACGACTTTTACTGCATAGAAATGAAATCGCCAAACTACAGTTATTAATTAAGGCAAAAGGAGTGACGATTGTACCGGTTCGACTCTATACTACGCGTAATTTAATCAAGTTAGAAATAGCTACAGCAAAAGGTAAAAAGCATTTTGAGCAAAAATTAGCCATGAAGAAGAAAACCCAAGAGCAAAAACTCAAACAAGAATTAAAAGGAACGGGGTATTAACGCCTCTTTTTACACTCAACCGAGTTGATCACAATTTTTGTTCAGAACCACCCTTTGACTTGATTTAATATATTAAATATACTATAATGCATCAGATCGTAATTTGGGGATGTACCAGATTCGACAGTAATGTACTTTACCATCTGGCAAGCCAAGAACAGCTACTTGTCCGATTTATCGGAAAAAAAGCTACAACTTATAACTGGCAAAATTAAAAATGCCATCGCACAGACCTTCCAATTTTCTCCGAATCCTATGATTCTCGGAGTTGTTGCATAAGATTTGTGTGACATCCGCTTGGGTCTTTCCTCGTAGATACAAAGCGGGTGCCATACTTGACGAGGACCCGTAAATTTTGTTGACTGACGGAATTTACTTGGGTATTTTCAGTCCGTGTTTTTATCACGTATTTATCTCTAGCTTTTATTGCTAGAAAAGCTTGTATATCTAGATGTTAGGTTAGTTTACTGGACGCGGGTGCAACTCCCGCCATCTCCACCAAAAGTCCCTGAGCTTCGGCTCGGGGTTTTTTGTTTTATGGGGCAGAAAATCCTCCAATGATACAATAATTTCATGACAGCCAATAGGAAAAAAATTGAAGACGTACTTGCTCTATTCGAATATAATATGGATCTGGAGATTGTTACCCAACAAATCCACGTCACGCCTCGGTAATTACATCGGTTTTAGAATGAACGTGCCCCAAATAAGTGTTTCGAAAATTATTATTTCCTCAGCGATGTGTTTCATGTGGCAAGTTTGATGCCCAATATCTTTGTTTTAACTGTTTTCAAAAAATACCCTTTTCCGAAGTGCAGTACTATCCGGTCTGTGAAAAACCCGCCTATCATGGCATTACTCATTTTGACTGTCAAAAAAAGTATTCGCTCGATGGTCACCTCAGCCTCACTACCTATGATGGAGTCGTCAAAGATGTGGTGGAATTTTATAAACGCAGAAATGTAAGAAAATTGGAACTACCGATCGAAAAAATCATGCAATTGTATCTTTTGGGAGATGCTGAACTTTTTGATTGGACAATCGGCGCAGAAAAAATGTTAGTTCCGGTACCGCTCTTTTGGCTTGACACTAGGCTGCGAAATTATAATCCGGCCGAAAACATAGCGCATATCGCGAGTATGTATCTTGAATGTCCCGTGCAAACCGATGTGCTAGAAAAAATATACCCAACCCGGCAGCAGAAAAAACTCTCTAAGCAAGAACGAAGAAAAAACCTCACGAATTCATTTGGAGTCTCAAAAAATATATCCGCGGACGTGATCATTGTAGACGATATCTGGACCACGGGCGCCACACTTCGCGAATGTGCCAAAGTATTAAAAAAAGCTGGAGCGTTGAAAGTTTTTGGATTAACTTTCGCTCGTGGTCATTGAAGTATAGTATAGTAGAACGTAATTTGATCATTTCACTGAGTGATCAACCGTACTATGAGGTTATTTATTGCCGCAACTTTACCCCCGGAACTTGTGAGAGATCTAACTGCTATCCAAGCTCAGCTCGCGAAAGCTGATGTAGAGCTTCGCTGGGTGCCGAAAGAAAACATGCATATTACGCTAAGTTTTTTAGGCGAAAAAACAGAAGATGATTTAGAAAAAATAAAGTTTGATCTTGCAACACTGGATATGCCAGAAAGTTCAATTGTTGTCAGAATCAATAAACTTGAAATTTTTCCACGGATGGATGAACCGCGTGTCATTGTTGTCACTCTTTTGAATGAAGATACTGGTCTTGCTCAGCTGGGAGAACAGTTAACAGATCGATTGGGGGGATCATTCAATAGTCCGCATATTACGCTCGGACGATTTTCAAAAAGTCATACTCGAAGTGATGCTGTTGAAATATTGAGTTCAGAAGTGGTAATGCCTGACAAGCGCTATGAGATTCGAGAAATTGGATTGTATGAGAGTGAACTGACTGGAGCCGGACCCGCGTATACCCAATTGCAACATTTGAAACTTTCTAAGCGCTAGGTTGGATTTTGCCTGGAACTAAGGTAAAATATGCCTGCACTGATGCATGGAGAGGTGGCCGAGCGGTTTAAGGCGCTGGTCTTGAAAACCAGTGGGTGAATAACCCTCGTGGGTTCGAATCCCACCCTCTCCGCCATTCTTATTTAATCTTCCAATACGCCGTAAATATTTTTCCTGAGGGTAATTCAATTTCCTTAAGGTTATATAGTGACTGAAACTCTGGATTTTCGTATAGTTCAATGTCACCTTTAAAATACGGTACTGCTGATCCTCGAGCGGCATCAAAGATAATAAGGTCAGGTTGACGAGAGAGGACATAGTCACCGTCGCCGATTTCGTGTCCGGCAAAATCAGATCCTTTCCAGGTTTTTTCTTGCGGCAGATGCGCCAGATACGTATCATTTAATCCAAGCATATCTAGGGTATACCGCTCTGAATAATATGCGGTCGCTCCGGCAGTATTTACGGCAATGACCGTGTCTTCAGGAGTATTTTCTTTAATCCAAAGGCCCACTTCTTTTCCTTCAGCTGCAACGGTGTCGTAGTACAGATTGATCGAGAATACAGGATTGAACCAGAAGATAAAGAAATGGAATAACAGCATGAGGTTAAGAACCGCAAATATTTTTTCATTTTTTGGTGAAAGTTGGGTAAGGGCATGCGCAGTCACTAGTCCAAACAATGGAATGATTGGAGCGAAAAATCTAAACGAAAGCATATAATCTCCGCCGACTGCGATGACATATAAACTCCAGAATACGATGATTGCTAAGGCTAGCGGAACAAATAGTGTGTTTCGTAACGCATCTTGTTTTTTTGTTAACCACGTACCAATAACCAAAACCCAAGGAATGATGTAAAAATTGAATCTGCACGCATAATTCAAGCCGCGCGATATTTGACTTAGTCGAGTTCCGACTTTTGCATAAAACGTATTGGGTAGTAGATAGCCATAGTAGGAATATCTCCAACCAAAATAAACTCCAAAGAGAATAAGAAATGGAAGAACAAGGGCTATGAATGTTTTTATATTTTTCTGTTTTAGACTGATGACACATTCAAAAAATATGACGATACCAGTAATCAACAATCCTTCAGGTCGGGTCATGCTCAAAAGTGCCAAAACGATTCCGGTTGTTGCCAGTAACAAGTTGCTTGAACGATTGTGTGCGTAGACGAATAAAATTACCGAGATAAGTAGGAGAAGCGTAAAGAACGTTGTCTCGATCCCGCTCATTGGCCAAGGATTAAAAACACCATTAAGGGTGGTTAGAATCGCGGCTATGGCGGCTGTTTTTGCTTTTATCTCGGGAATAAATAGGGGCAATACCAAGATAAGACAGACAATACTGATAGAGAAAATAAGGCCTATCAGTTGTGAAAAAATAACCGGATGTCCAATATATTCACCGATCGAAACAACCAATAACCATAGAAAAGAGGTATATCCCTCCGTTCGTTCATCGACGTTATACACAATCCCGTTTCCGTGGATAAAATTTTGGGCATATCGAAACGTGATAAATGCATCGTCATACACCCAATGTCTAAAAATAAAACTGTACAACAGAATAAAACCGACGCTTATCCCAAAGCTGATACCAATGAGTACTTTATTTTCATGAAGGTAATTGGAAAAGTGTTTGGGCATTTTGAGTAGTGGAAGCAGCAATTTCTTCCAAAGGTTTGGCATATTTTTCTGCGATTAATTGGGCAAAGATGGGAATATTTGCGGGTGTATTAGGATATTTTTTCTCAGATCTCAGCGGTTCTGGCAGAAGATAGGGAGCGTCAGTCTCAAGGACAAGCAGTTCCAGTGGAATTTGTGAGACGAATTGTCTTTTTTCTGGATCATAGGTAACATCTCCGTCGAGACCCATAAATATTTCATTCTGGACAGCAAAATTGAGCAATTTTTTGTTCGGTTCACAACAGTGAAAAACCATTTTATGTTGTAAGTCAGATTTGGAATATTGGCTCAATCCATCAATCAGTTCATCTGTACATCCGCGATTATGAATAATCGTCGGGAGGTGGTGAATTAAAGATAGATCAATTTGTTTAGTCAGTACCTCAATCTGAGTTTGCATCGGGATATCCTCGACACAGGTGGCATCCAGCCCAATTTCACCAATGGCGACAACGTTTGGGTTTTCTTGTAGGTGTGTTTTTAAAACATTCAGATCATGATCAATTGTGTCGCTTTTTATTTCTGTAGGATGAATCCCAATGGCTGGGTAAACGTTGTTGTATTGTTTACTGAGTTCTAATGTTTGGTCAATCGTTTTGAGATCAATGGCAGGAACAATGAAGGTGATGACACCAGCCTGAGCTGATTGCTCCAGGATATTTCCTAGATTTTTTCTTAGGCGTTTTTCATAGAGATGACAATGAGTATCAATAAACATATACAAGTATCCTTTCGAAAGTATAACGTATGAAGCTTAGGTGAGTGAGATTATGATCCAGCCTGGGCAAGCGCGGCGTCGATGGCAGGTTTAATAAAGGTGTTGTAATCTTGTGCGCCGATGATTGGGGTACCGATGATTGTTCCGCTTGGATCAGATACGCCGACAAAAAATGTTGGTGTAGCCGTGGCGCCGGCAGTGGCTGCGTCTCGAATATCTTTTTGAATTTCATCGATATACGTGTCAGCTTCAACACAGGTTTTGAGTTTGGCTTTGTTAAGTCCTACCTGAGCAGCGAGATCGTACATCTGATCAATCGTCATACCGCTACCATTAGAGGTGGTTGTTTCGTACAAGATGTCATGCATTTTGTAATATGCATCATCCCCACCTTGCTCGCGTGCACAATTGGCAGCCTGGGCTTCTTCAGTGGCGAGTGGGTCATGGAACGAGAGTGGTAAGTCTCTGAAAACCATTTTCACCTTACCGGTATCGATATAATCGGCTTTAATCTGAGGGTAGGTTAGTTGAAAGTGTCTTTTACAGTAAGGACATTCGTAATCACTAAACTCGATCAAGGTGACTGGGGCATCAGGATTTCCAATGACGGGATCATCATCAACAGAAAGTTCAGTCGGTCCTGGAGTGGGTTCTGGAATACTCGTGATTTGAGCGCCGGCCGCGATGGGTTCTCCGTTAGTCGGGCTATTGATTCTATCTGCGTTGTTGCTGGCATAGAGTGAAATACCGACAATCGCACCCGCGATAATAATCGCCATAGGGGTATTAAGTGTAAATGTTGACCCTGATTTCTGCTCGTCCATATGTATCATATTTAACATATCCATTCTGATCGGGCAACCGATAGAAAACCTTATTGTCAATTGAATATCGTAGCCACATTGAATATGTCGTTGTATAATAGTGGCCAGCCCGCGACAAGATTGGGGAGGAGTGCCTGAGTGGCCTATAGGAGCGGTTTGCTAAACCGTGACGCATACCAGCGTCCGCGGGTTCGAATCCCGCCTCCTCCGCCAGAAAAAAGAACACCAGTTAACCTGGTGTTTATTTTTTTGATAGAAAGGAACACACAAACTGCTTTGTGTGTGAAGGATTCGAAGGGCAAGGCGTTGTCTTCGACCGACTTGCCCAGGCCCGAAGGGGAATCCCGCCTCCTCCGCCATCATTAAAAAAAGCTTCTATAGTAATTTTTCACTGGATTTCATGATATCAACAAAGAACTGGTTCCTATTGCGCTGGGTGATTATGTGTATTACAGTTAATGTATAGGTTCTGGCTATTCTATGGAAGAAGAAACAAACCAAACAGACAACAAAGCCTCAACAAAGGAAGAACGAAAATTCCAAAAACCAGAATTATTGGTCGAATGGACAGGACCCTCTCATGTCCACAATGCTCGTGAACATAACTTCTTCGTGACACTTTTTGTTGCTTCAATCGCGTTTGGATTCGTACTGGTTCTTTTTAAGCAGTACACATTAATGTTGGTCAACTTCGCACTCGCGTTTACAATCTATGCGGCTAACAAACATGAACCGCAGTGGGTTACCTATCAAATTCTCAATACTTCGTTAAAAATCGACAACGATGAATACTATTATAATAATCTGTCTCATTTTTGGTTTGAAAAAATCGGTGGTAAAGATGTTTTAAAGGTGAGAACGTTCGAAGGTCATCCGGATGTGATTGAATTGGTGATTCGGCCTGAAGATGAGGAACAGATTGAAGATGTGTTATTACAAAACGTACCGTATCAGGAAGAGAAGGAGCATCGCCTCATCACCTTTATCAAAAAACTAGTCCTTCCGATCCACGAAGTCGAATCAACAGAACAACCGACCGAAGAAGACGAACAATAGCCTTCCCCTAACGGATAAACCTGATATAATACGCCCATACATGCCCCCGTAGCTCAACGGATAGAGCGTCACGTTGCGGACGTGAAGGCTAGAGGTTCGAGTCCTCTCGGGGGTACCACTCTTGACGAATACCATCCAATGCAACCCTTTTTGCTTTTGTCATAGGCGTTTTTTTTGGTTCTAACCTAGCATACCGTTCTTTTAGTTCTGCATTCTTTTTGATAACTGGCTCATACCAGTCATACGGCTCTACAGTAAGTTGTTGGTCTTGGATATAAAAGTTCGAACCTAATGCCAGCAAAATATCACGCTTCACTTCTGCTTCTCCATCATCAAATCGTTCTTTAACCCGTTCAGCGAATTTAAATGTGTTTTCAGTTGTTTCAAGCCAACCATCCGCCCGTTCTTCAATCAGTTTAATCTGTTTTCTTAGACCTTTGACTTCTTTCTCAAGCGCTTCCTTTTCTCGTTCGAAGATTTCATTGTCTATCTGCTTACGGTAGCGCATACGGGTTAGTTCATCTAAGGCCTGTTGGCTTTCGTTAAGGGTGTTTTGTAGGTTTTGATATACCTGGTTCCTGTCTTCAATTTCAGTATCGTTAGATTCAGCAAGTGCTTCTAATGCCCAATCAAGGAATTGTGGCAAGATATCGTAACGTTCTACCTCTGTAATCATCTGTTTTTCTAGTTTTTTTTTCGTCAAAGACTTCTTTTGGGAACAAGATTTCTTATGGGTACAGTGATAATAAATATATTCTCGAACACTATTGGTACTCTTGATATGTTTTTTCTTTGATTCAGCTGTAATCATGCATTTACATTCACCGCATCGCATGAGCTTTGTATAGTCGAAATCCCTGACAGGTTTTTTTCGTGGGCATCCTCTAGCACCAAGTAATTTCTGAACGTAATCATATTCATCAGGTGTGACCATAGGTTCATGTTTTCCTTCACCTTCATTTTCTCCCGATTTAATAATCCCAGCATAAAAAGGATTAGTGAAAATGCTATACAATCCAGATCTACTTAGTGGTTTTCCACCAGACTTTTTCTTTTTGACTGTTTTATATCCCCACTCATTTGTCATAACATCAAGGATTTCTGGAACGCTATAATTACCAGTCAGCATCATTTTCCAGGCACGTTTCATCAAGTGGAATCTATCGGGATCTGATATGATAGTTTTTTCTATCTTGTCGTTCAAATAACCTGTTGGAACGGGACCTGGCATCCATCCTTCATTTACCTTTGACTTCATACCGCGTTTTACGTCTTTGCTAAGATCGAGGACATACTGATTTGCCATTCCGGTTTCTACGTTAAAAAGCAGTACGTTATCAGTTGGGAGATATTGTCTTTCGTATGTTTGGATAGACTCGATAATTCCTTGCTGAAGCATCCAACTAAGCTTTCCGCTATCAATTGGATTACGGGATAACCTATTCAGTTTCCAACAAAGTATTCCATTTGCTTCACCGGCTTCAATACGCTCAAGTAGGGAGTAGAACTGCGGACGGATATTGGGCTCTTCGTCTGATCTAGGCTTTTTTGCAGAATGAGCTTCAACAAGAGTATCTACCACTTCAAGGCCTAAGCGTGTCGCTGATTGATTCATATACTCCACCTGGTCATCTATTGATTGAACCTGGCGGTCTTCGCTGTCTTGCGATTTTCTAGCGTAAAGGATGTATTTAATATTCATATAAAAATGGCCGTACTGGTGAGCTCAAATCCGTAAAGACTTGACCAGATACGGCCATTTCTAGTCTTTACGTTTAATTGAGCTCATAGTCATTATACAACGTTAGAATTCATGCCCAAACTTTCTTGCTGCCTTTATCCATACCATGTCCATCTTTTCCCTCAACCTCAAATAGCGTTGATATTTTTTTGTTGGTTTGCCGTCATAGTATTTTCGTTTGACTTCATCATAGGCTTTCTCAACGTCAGGTTCACACAACGAACCTGTTCTAAGCTTACCTCCTTCAAACTGTGCTAGATAAGCAATATTTGCACAATCTCTGCATCCAAACCACTTATCTACACCGTATAGAACACCCACACGTCTTCCACAATAGCTCCCATTTTTCGTTAGCGGACAAATAAACCAGTAGCGAACACCTCCATAGTTGCAAGGCGTACTTGTCAGTTTAACTTTGTAATTCATATCTGATTTTTCACCTGACCATCGGTTGGTCTGTGTATAGTTCAACTTTATATAACCTGGGTCATTGGCGGGACCTGAAAACACATAAATCCCGATACTGTTCTTATTTCCACTTAAACCCCAAGTCCAAGTAATTGTTCCGTTTTTGACTCCTCCTCCCCGTGGAAAGTATCCATGCTTTTTCAGAAAGAAAATACTTAGCGAGTTCGATTGTTCTGCTATAGCTTTTGCCATAATATTTTTACACGACCGAAATTATTAGAGATTTGTAGCATATACTTAACTTTAATTAACTCCCCCTACCCCTACACTCACTATTCCTTTTGTTATAATTTGAGTAATCGTAGGGGAAGGCGGATCCAACCTTCCCCGTAACCGATCTATTTCTGGGGTGGAAGTACGGATTCTATGCGTTGATACATAATCCCTTCCACCTCTTTGTCGTTTTTGACCAGGATCTGACATGGTTTATCAATCAACCCGGCAATGTCTATTACTGAACCTGGTTCTGGCTCACGACCAGTCAACGATTTCACAAAACCATACAACTTCGATGTCTTTCCGCTTCTGGTCTTACTTAGCTTCTTAGAAGCAATTTCATTCCGAGTGATGCCGATATACTCGCCATCTGTGATTTCAAAGACGAATCGAAGGTATTCTCCGTATTCACCGCTCCCTTCTGTAATATCAGCGACTTTTGCTAGATATAAACCTTCGGGGATCGGCTCTGGAGCATCGGCTTCGATTACTTTCATTTCGATTTTCATTAGCTATCACCACCTTTCTGATCTTGATTATCATTAGATTTATTTTTTTTAGTAGTGGGGAAAACCAACTTCTTGCGTTTGTCGTTTTCGTCTTGTTCTTGGGTAATTAATCCAGCTGTTTCCAGCATAGGTAGAACTTCTTGCCGTAACTGCCAGTCGGGTAGCATCCGTTCATACACGTCATAATGTTTTTGGAGAATCTCTTGACGGCTTACTCCAAGTTCCAGTGCCTCATGATATTCACCTTGATTCTTTTCGTTGTAAACGGCAAGGATAATGTCCTTGTAGAGGTTATAGATGAATGGAGGAAGATTATATTCTTGGCTTTCTGCAATCACTTCCCAAATCTCAGCTCCTGCTTGAATATCCCGCTCATTTGCTATAACTGTATTGCCTTCACGTTCTCTAAACCATAGGTTTAGCAGAGCAAACGATTTGACAATAGAAATCAATCGTCCGATATCCCGTTGATGTCTAGGCTTCAAGATATTCTTTCCTTCAAAGAATAAATCTTGGATGGTCTCGGGGTTACTGATTTTTATCTGGTCTATTCGCTCGTTTTTTACTGCTTTTATTCTTTCCATGAGTAATGACCGATCTTCGTTTTGATTAAGTAGCGCATAATAGGCATGTGCATCGGCTTCTTTTTTAATCTTCTCCAAAACCCCTTCACGTAGTTTTTCTTGGCTTGTTTCAGGGGATAGTAGTAGGAAACGGGTGCTTTCTTGTTCGTCTATCTTTAACCCTGCACTGCAAAAGATTACTGAAGGATAGCCTTTCACAAATACGTTCTTTGTACGCAGTCCATGCTTCTGTGACTTGTCGGTTATCTTCAGTTGCATTTCCTTCTTATCGTGTGAAAGAAGCGGCCTAAGACGTTCCAGGAGCATTGTATGGGGTTGATCGAGGAAGATAAGGATCTTGCGTGATAGATCGATCTCATACCCTTTACGTTCATCATTCCAACTTCCAACGTCATGGAAAAAGGCGGTTGGGGAGCAATAGCCGATTTCGATCACATCATCTTGGGGGAATAGTTGGGCAATTTCAGTAGGTATGTATGATTTCCCTGTTGAACTCGGGGCATTGAAGCTGATATTGAATTGTGCGTTCTCGGTAAAGGCGGACAGCTGACATAGAAACGTTACTAGCTTGTTCTGATCATCACGTTTGATCGTCAAACCAAGCGTTTCCATAACATCTTTGGGAGTCAGCTCTGGGAATTTGCTTGTATCTATTGGCTTTTTACCTGCAACCCATTTAGGAAGGTCATAGATCAGTTCATCGGGATTGCCGTCATACTGGACAAAGTAGTCGGTTATATCCTTGCCTTCTGTCATGCGTTCGGGCAAAGTAATGCTGTATATTCCTGTTTCAGGTAGGTTCTCTGAGAGTGTCTCTATCAGCTTTTCTGTTCCTTTTTCTCCTGCCTCATCTTTGTCCAAGCAGATATAAATTTGTTCCAGACCCACTAATAGTGGAGCCCATTCACTCTTGAAAGTAGTTGCTCCTGCGGTGGATGTTATGGCTGGAATACCGTTTGCCCAGAGAACGAGGCAATCAAGTTCGCCTTCACATATTACAGCCATATTTATTTCTTCCAGATAACGAAGGTCATACAAGGACGCTTTGCTATCCTGTGGGTATGTCATATATTTTGCCCCTTCGCTGCTGTCCTGTGGGTCTTTACGAAGCTTAAAAAACTGCGTTGCACCGTTACTGTCAAAGATGGGAATTGTGATCCAGCTCTTTCCGTAAAACTTGCCATACCCAAGTTGTGCATTTTCAATGACAAAGTCGGGTATGCCTCTTTCGTTTAGGTAATCTCTGATATGTTCGGGCATCTGTTGGTGGTATTGTTCGGTCAGCTTTTGTAGTTGATTATCCTCGGGAGTTTCTTGTTTCTTTAAGCCCGATATGTCAATTTCGGGTTTGACCACAACGCTGTCTTTACTGTCACCAAAGTACTCGGCAAGTGTGAAGATATTTCCGCTGGAATCACACTTTTTGCAGTGATATTGAGATGTGTCATTATTGAAATATAGGTGTGCTTCTTTACCTCGGCTATCTTCATCACAGCCGTTGAAGATACAGTGAGCAATAAGTTCTCCATGCGCTTCCCGTATGATCGGGATGTTCTTTTGGGCTAGATATTCTTTAATTGGTATCGTTTGTATTTCTTTCATGGTCATATAATTGTTTGGGTTGGACGAGTATTTTCACCAACCGAACTAATTTGACTCCTTGCTGATATGCTTCCTCTTTGGATATCTCTTTACCAAGCTGTTCTAGGTATAACTCCTGAAACTGTTCAATCTTTTCTTCTGATATGTGCATATCAATTGCTGTAGATGCGATTCTTCAGCATCTTCACGTTATTAAAATAAGCCAGTGGACTAAGCTTTAGTTTGTGAGCCCAGTAAGCTTGGATCACATCATCAAGTTGCTCTTCATGGTTAAATATGAACTGTACTTTTTTGGAATCAGAACGGTCGAGGTGATTAACGGTGTAGCCAGCCGTTACTAATGCGGACGCAAGTCCGAGGTCGTAAGTGGAGAAATTATTCTTGTAATAATCATTTTGGTTCATGATGGGTGTATTTTTGCACTCATCGCTGAATATGTCGGTGAAGTCTCAGTGGTAATTTTAGTGGTGATTTAGGTGAATTTTAGTGATCAATCGGTGAGGTAGTAACCTACATTACGAACGTTTTTTATCAACCTTCGGAAGTTGTCGTCATCCATTCCAAGATTAAGTATAAATTTTTTAAAATCACGTTTAAGGTACTTTGCATGTTCGGCAAAATCTTTATTTTCTAACTGATCGTGACCCACACCATCTGCTATTTCAGAAAGGTAGAATTCTGTTTGACATGCCCCTGCAATATCTTTGTATGGAACAGCCTCTCCTTTACAGCTCCATAGTTTTAGAAAAAACTTCATCTCTCTAATTTCGGGGGAAGCATCATGTGAAGGGCCATCTTTATACGATATTTTCCCTTTACCCTTATTGTATTTAATCCCTTTATGTTCAATAATGCGATTGCTTTTTCCGGCTTTAGCCTCGTTTTGGGATTGATAATTTTTCGCCATCTCCTTATATCTAGCCTCTATGGTATGGTAGTAT
>JAGQKX010000039.1 GCA_020429905.1 candidate division WWE3 bacterium | reverse complement strand
GGTCTCGGCCGGCCGAAAATCTTCCCGCTCCTTAACAACTCATTCTTGGCACACACTACTTTTTGTAGTTTGAATAGTTTGTTGGAGCACTTTTTTTTTATATTCTGTGCCCATTACCACCGTTGGTACCGGTGGACCTATCTCTATTTCTTTTTGAAAAGAGCGGGTAACGCACCCGGTTTTTTGATACGACTATCTAAGTCCCCTGATGTACCGTTTTGGTTTCCAGGTTTGGCTTTGATGGGTATCTATGAAATCGTGAACAATCTAACCGCTCGTGGTGTCGAGCCTGTCATTCTTTACTGAATGCTGCGAAATAACCTCACCACCGAAGTAAGCTTAGGTGAAATTTTCACCGACTGGTTCCCACTTCCTATCATTGGGAGATGTGGTTTCCAGGATATGTTTTTTATGTATCTCAGAAGGAGGCATAAAATGGCAATGAAAGTATGGGGTCTTACCGACTCCGATGCCAAAACATTTTGTGAACGCGTCGTAGCAGCCTTTTTGGAAATGCCCGACGCACAAGCACGCGAGGGAAATCCCGATACTCCATATCCAGAATCGTACACCACGGAAGCGCAGCAGCACTTTTTAGACGAAGTTCTGCCTACTCGCTACACGTGGCGCGGTTATGCGATGTTTGGAGCTGGACCAATCTGTCTGTCGTTTGACTGGACGGATAAAAAACCTTTCTTTGCAATCTCTCATTGGAGCCGCGGAAAGGATTTTGTCCCTGACGTGCCGTTTGATGAACCTTTTAAGGTTTGGCAGAAGCTGTTGGCGAAGTTAGAAAAACATGGGTATGTGCGTGAATGGCTCAAACTCATAATCAGCTTTGAGAACTGGGAGGACTAAGATGAACGCTGAACTCCTTACCTTATTCTTAAAGCAGTGGAAATATTTTCTACTCGCCTGGTTTCGTCGTTTGCCGATTATTTACGTGCCGCGAGAGCTGCACGAGAATATCTCGTCAGGCAGACGAACCGTGTACCAGCTGTTTGCCGTTGAATGGGGAGGTTCTGTGGATGGTATTCTGGCGGTTGAATTTAAACACCGCTCAGAAACAATTCATTTTTACAGAACAATCGAAGGAATCGTTCACCCTCGATTTCAGACCCAATCACTGGCAACAATGGTAACCGATTCGACACGCACGGTCATGGTGGTGCATTGGCTGGTTCAACCAGTTGATCCCCCACCAGTAAAACAGCTCCGTGTCTTGCCGGTTATTCGTTATCGGACTCCAGAACTTCGGCCATATTGGCAACCTAACGCCCAAGGATTCGTGCGCAACGTTCACACTCCGGTCATCCGGATTGGTGTGACTAGTAAGCATGCTCCCGAGGGAAAACTGAGTGTTTTTGCCCAATGGGGCGATCACACCTGCCGTACGGTTGTTGATACCCGAAAACAGGCCGCCGTCGCGGTCTCTGGCTGTATCGTCGAACTCGTCGCAAAAACTGAACTCATTGGCAGGTATTGGAAAATCCAACTGGTTCACAGTGGACAATACTTGCAGTCTTGGTTCTTTTTTGACTTGCTTGACAGCATGGCCATCATGGACGCGACAAGCCCCCGCCGCAATGTGTTTGATCAATTGTGGGAAAAAGAATGGAGTTACGACTCCACGTCTGGGTGGCACGGCCAATTCACCAATGGAAACATTGGTATCCCAAATTTCGGGGAGAACGAACCCGCCAACGTTTGGGATCTTTTCTTTAGGATGAATCAACAATTTGATTCTGATGGAGGGACGACATGAAAGTAATCGACATTACCCATAGTCCTAATATCCTATCCCTAGAACAGGGTTCACTTCTTCTCTATGTACCAGATACCACGTGGTCAACACGCTGGATCATCTGTCTGGACCAAGAAGAAGCCGAACAATTCCGCCTACTTGAAAACGAGCTCGAGGCCGCTTGGCCAAACAGCACTCGTGGAAAAGAAACGGAGTCACTGTTCTTTGAAATCGTAAAGAAATTGGAAACGTTTTTCTATGAAGCATCACTGGTGATCGGGTGGTTATTCGATCCGGTGTTGCTCCAGGAGTCCAAACCATGAGTACAAACGTTGCAGAAGCCAAAGTAGTCATCAGTAACCGTCAACACAGTTCAATGATCTTGACGACTGAGTTCGCCGATGCGGTGAATCTGGTCGCCCGCCACTTCCCCGACGACATGTCGGTGAATGATCTCTATTGGGGATGTTCACTCAAAGATAGTCGAGCAGGGCAAGCGTGGCTGGATTTTATCCTGTCATTGAAACCACACCACGTCCGCGGAACAATCACGCGAACGCTCAGTGGGTTGTGTAAGTTTACAGTTGGAGATGTCCGTGATGCTACGGTAGACCAACTGGACGGCTTATGGAAAGTTCGGACGATAACAGCAAGCTTTTGGATCTACGCCCTTCGCCGGGCAGAACAAGAGTAACCTGTACGTCCCTGTGGTAGATGAGATCAGAACCAATCTGATCTCATTTCCGTTTTTAAGAGGTTCATAATGAACAAACAATTACCCAAACTAAACGCAAAACTTCGGGAGCTAACCGGAGCAACGGCTTCAAAGATCCAATTTGAACAGACACAATGCTCAATCGAGCTTACGTTCCGAATGGAAGAAGAGCCGGAACAAGGCTGGTTGGCTGGAATGATCGACAAAATCACCAGCCTCCTCTATTTTGACCGAGACTGGATGGTAGTGGATGAACAATTCTACGTTCGCAAAGAGCTGAAGCTCAAACTGCGGGCAAGGATTCCATTTAATCCAGCCGTCATTAGGGTATTTATCTTCCCAGATGACGAAATTCCAGACGCTACGTTTGTCGCACAATGCGTGGGTGGACATCCGGATCTCAATACCGGTCGTCCCTTCTACATTCGCTATGTAGAGTTTGAAGCAAAAGATTTGACTGAATATTGGCAGATCATGTTTCAGACCCGAGACTACGCCCATGTAGTCACTGCCTCAGCGCCGGAAGGTGCGGATATTTACGCCAGTATCGTTCTGGATTAGTAAAGTACGAAGGTAGCAGCGAATCTGCTGCTGCCTTCCTCATGGAGGAAGCAAATGACTTCAATACCGGTCTATTCCGTGGAGCAAAAAATCGTAGAGCTTCTGATTCCTCGAATTCAAGAAGCCCTCGTCGGTTGTACGCTCCAACTGGGACGTTGTCTCGTCCCAACCGCGTTATATCTTGAATCACGGCTAGCCCACTCGTATCCAGCCGTGGAACAAGTTGAGCATTCGTACTTCTGGCGTTTTCGGATCAGAACCAAGCGTACTCCGCTGTGTTATGTGAAGATTGAACCTGAAACGCGAACCATCATCCTAAATCCACTGGATCAGCGGGTAGCAAACATCATTACCCAACAGATGTTTGACGAAGCTGTGGCTGAGGCGACCGATTTACTCGATCTTCCCGGCATCAATTTGTTTACCAAAACGATCCTGGAATACAAGATCATTATCCGGATCTAAGGAGGAAATAATGTCTCTCAAAGACATCCCCGAAACAATCAAAGGCTATGTTCAGTGGCTAAACGGCGATGCCGAAACCGCGTTTATCTCAGGGTTCCTTCTTGGGGTCAGACTTGGACGAGTATTGGCCACAAAAGAGATTTCCGGAGAGTGGACCACTGGTCTAAACTGGCTCGCCAGCCAAACGTATATGGGAGACATGCGCCAGAATGGCATGCCTCTAAGAGATTTTCAAGCTGGCCTAATGAATGGTTCTGGCCATGTAATCTCACTCCCAGCGGAAGCCTTTCCTCACCCAGAACTTATGGTAGGGGAAACAGGTTTTCGCTATGCTGAAGGCATTTTTGCTGGGGTGGACGCCATCTTTCAGGATGGAATGAGCCACTTCATCAACGGACTCGGCTACACACGTGAAGCCGGCCCTCCCGCCTATCAGCACTGGATCAAAACACAGGAAGAGCTTGTTGCAGCTCTCATGACAGAAGTCGAACAAGCGCAACAAAATTAACGTTCGGAATTCAAATCCGATGAGTATGAGGTCAATCCCTTTTTGGGGGATTGACCTTTTTTTATGTCCCCTACCGATCCTGCCTGATTCTTTTTCATTTTTATTTGAATTTTTGAAAATATGGACAACCGCTCTCCCCATCTATTCTTCTCTTAGTTAATTAAAAAATAGAAGCAGTAGTAATAGAGTGTGTGGATTAGTGGATTCCCCTCTTTTTGTTGTCCGGGGCAATCATATTGGCATGGATATCTTTGGGGAAAAAATGTTGACGAAAAGTTAATATCCACAATACAATAAAAATTATCCACAATTATATTTTACAAGCAAAAAGTTATCCACAAATCAGTCTTGCTTGACCACAAAGTTGTCTACATCTACCTGACGGTTTGAATTATTCGTTGACACTTATACATACCAACGTTATCTTATGAACAGATGCTCGATCCCAAATCACTCTGGAAGGCTGTTATAGATGAAGTGGACCTCTCGCTTGATTCCGCGCCAGTGAAAGCGTGGCTAAAACAAACCGAGGGTGTGTCGTTTGATGGCGACACGTTTGTTGTTGGCTGCGAGCATACGTACACACGAGATTTTCTGAAACAACATAGTCAGGTTCTTCTGAGTGACACGTTGAGTAAGATTGCCAAAAAAGATTTGGAACTTGATTGGAAAATCCTCCCTCCAAAAACACCCGAGATTACCGAAGAACCATTATTTGATCAGGCTCCCACAGTGCAAGTGAGACCAGCTTCTGGGGCTACGTTATATGAAAAGGTATCTCGCGAATTTGATCTGGAGCACCTGAATATGAATTACACGCTTGATCGATATGTGGTGGGTCCTAGTAATCGAGTCGCGCACGCTGCCGCGCAGGCGATTATCGATAATCCTGGTATGGCCTACAATCCGCTCTTTATTTATGGGGGAACGGGTGTGGGTAAAACTCATTTGGTTCACGCGATTGGGAATGGTCTCAAAAAAAGTGACCCATCATTTCGGGTGGTGTATTTCACCAGTGAACAATTTCTAAATGATTTCGTCGAATATTTGATGAAGCGAAAAGAGATGATGGCCTTTAGGAAAAGGTATCGCAGTGCAGATTGTATCCTGGTTGATGATGTACAGTTCCTGGGAGGGAAAGAAGCAATTCAGGAAGAGTTCTATCATACCTTTAATCATCTGTATCAAAGTGGAAAACAGATCGTGCTGGTCTCGGACCGTATGCCTGATGATATTGTGAATTTGGCAGACCGATTGGTATCTCGCTTTAAGGGAGGGCTCATGGTAGATATCAATGCCCCTGATTATGAAACCCGTTTCGCCATTATTCAATCAAAGGCCGATGAATTAGGCATTCGTCTCGGTGCTTCGGCCGTGGAACTGATCGCTGACCTCATTAAAAGTAACATTCGGGAAATCGAAGGCGCATTGCTCAAGATAAAGTCTGAACTGATTGCCCGGGACGTTGATCATGTTGATATGCAATTAATTGAAGATATTCTTGGTAAGCGAGAAATAGTACGGGAACCGTCCAGAAAACTTACGCCAGAACTTATCCTGGGGCTCATTATTGATACGTATGGGGTAACGATGAAGGAAATATGTGGACGTCGGCGAAAAAAAGAAGTGGTCATTCCTCGACAATTAGCAATGTTCATGCTTAGAGACGAACTTGGACTTAATTATGTTGATATTGGTGGTATTCTTGGCGGACGAGACCATTCGACGGTGATGCATGGTTATGATCAGGTCAAAAAACGAATTGAAGACGGTGACAAAGCCCTACAAGCGACCCTGACGGGATTACGGAAAGAATTGTATGGATGATCTCCGTTCTGGGTTTATTCTTGTACTTGTTGCGTAAATAAGACAAATTTGCTATCCTTAGGGCGCATTCGTGAAAAACGAATGATTTTTATTATTTATTGAAGTCATGCCAAAACGTACACTTGGTCGAAAAAAGAATAGACGCTACTCTCGAGTACATGGGTTTTTAAGCAAAATGCGCACTAAAGCGGGCCGAAACGTAATTAAGCGCCGACGAGCTAAGGGGCGAAAACTTATTGCCGTGAGAACAGATCTTCGCTAATCTCTTTCTCTTTAGTATCCTTTGTTACAATAAAACAATATGTTACCGAAAAAATACCGCCTCCATAATAGTTGGGAGTTCAAAGACGTACGTAAGCGGGGTAAAACGGTTTATACTCCCTATTTCCTCCTTAATTATGCCCCGAATGATTTCGGGCATAATCGATATGGATTTATTGCCACCACAAAGATGGGGAATGCCGTTCAACGGCATCGAGGCGTCCGGTTAGGTCGTGAGGCCGTGCGGGTACATCATGATCTTATCAAGGAAGGGTTTGATTTTGTTTTTGTTCTGAGTCCGAAGATTATTTCGGTGAAAATGCAGGATGTAGCTGCGGTTTTGGAAGAGACTATG
>JAGQKX010000038.1 GCA_020429905.1 candidate division WWE3 bacterium | reverse complement strand
TACCAAATTCCGCGGTACCGGTTTTGGCGGCTACTGGAACCTTGGCATTACGTAGCGGATATACGATCCCTGACGCTACTCCCTGGCGCATTCCTTGTTTAACGGTGTCCATATATTCTTGTGAATAATCTAATTCTCGAATTACTTCAGGAAGAAACTCTTCAATCTTGTTTCCGTTCTGATCTGTAATCTTATCAATTAATTGTGGTCGATAAACGCGGCCATTATTAACTAATGCCGTTACGGCATTAACCATTTGTAAGGGTGTCACTAAAAGATCTCCCTGGCCAATACCAACTTGATAATCATCCCCCAAATACCACCCTTCGTTTTTATTTGCTAACTTCCATGCTGGGTCAGGAAACACCCCTGCGTTTTCTCCCGGCAGATCGATACCCGTCTTTGAACCGATATTGAAACTTTGTAAATATTCTTTGATGCGCTTAATCCCAAGCCCTTCGATATCTTCGTATCCCCCACTCACTTTATAGAAAAAAATGTTACTACTATGAGCAATTGCGTCTTTGACGGTAATATTCCCAAGCGGACCATATCCCCAGATGACCCGCCAATCTGGAAACCGACCTCCACCTACTTCAATAACTTGAGGCGTGTCGGTCAATATGGTGTTTGGACCAATGATATGTTCTTCTAACGCAGCCAAGCCGACAAATGGTTTAACCGTTGATCCTGGCGGATAGATTCCGGCAATCGCACGGTTAAATAGCGGTTTGCCTTCGTCGGTAATGAGTGCCTGGTATTCTTTTTGCTCAATACCTTTGGCAAATAAATTATTGTCGTATGAAGGCAACGATGAAAGCGCTAAAATCTTACTCGTTTTGGCGTCTTGGACAACAATCACTCCCGATGTTGCCTCGTATTCTGTAATGGCTGATTGTAATAATTCATTGGATTTTTTTTGCAATTCAAGATCAAGAGACAAGAACAATGAGGCACCTGGCGAAGAATCTGTATGACTGACAGATCGAACACTTTTACCTACTGAGTCAACTTCAATAGTTTCTCGCCCAAACTCACCCCGAAGTAGATTTTGATAATATTGTTCGATCCCACTTCGCCCAATTTGTTCGCCGACTGAGTAGTTACTATTTTCGATTTGGGCTAATTCGGTTTGGTTGATTTCTCCGGTATATCCGATAATATGCGCTATTTCTGGACCAAACGGATAATCTCGGGTGTAGTCAGGGTGAAGATAAACTCCAGGAAGGTCATTTGAAATCGACTCATACTTTATATAAATTTCTTGCGAAATTCCTGAAGTGATAAATGTTTCAACAAAAGGTTTGGACTGAGCATCAGCAATCACATCAAAAAATTCAGTTTCGTCTAAATCAAATAGACTCTGGACTTTTTTTTGCCAATCGGGAAAGGTTTCTTCCTCTACAGTTGGAATCTGGCTAAACACCATCGTTGCTTGAAACGTCGGTCTATTTTTCGCCAAAGCGACTCCGTTTCTATCAAAAATCATTCCTCGCTCGTACGGCAGCAAACGAACAATAATCCGATTGGTATCGGCCAATACGCCATGCATTCGGCCCTCAATGACTTGCAGTTTGAATATTTGATAGCTTAGTACTCCGAAGCAAAGCAGCACCCCAAGAACCACGAAAGAAAGCTTGCCGATTGAAACCGAAAAAGTATCCGGTTTGGATAATGGATCAGATGGCGCCATAATTCCTGCCTGCCAAGAAGTTGCTCGTTCTAGTTGACTCGTTTTATGGATTTTTTTTCGGTTAAATAGCTGCGTTATACCTTTCATAGCGTTAGACCAAATCTATATAACGTATTTTCTAACAACACGTAGATGAGGCACGTCAAAATAATTCCCAAAATATAGATGGTTCGAGAGTTACGGACAACAATGGGCGGAATCAATGGTCCGATGTAAATTGCCAAAAGCGAAACAATTCCACTTCCTCCTAAAATAATTCCTTGGGAGACATCATATAAAATTGTCGTCGACACAATAAGAATGAGATATGCTTTTTGTTCTTTAATCCAAGAATACAAGCACGCCAAAAAAATAATAAAGAGTGGTGGCACATACCCTCCAAAAGAGTCAAAAATCAATGACCAAAGCGGTTCGAGGATAACGGTAATTATACTGGCTAATGTCACTAAAATAATTTGCGTCATGATGGATTTACAGCGTGCACAAGGAACACTGTATGTACGGTAGAAAACTTCCAATAGTATTGAATCCGGGCAATTTTGAAGGTGTTACTTTGGTCGGTCTGTACTGATTCGACTGTCCCGACAAATAATCCTTCAGGGTAAATTCCATCAATTCCCGAAGTATAGATTCGATCACCTTGGTGAATCGATGCTTCCGAGTTGGCTAATTGGATAAGCTCAATGGCGACGTTAAAGTTTCCCTGAATTAGTCCATCGGTCAAAGTATTTCCTTGATCATTCACGATCCTCACGGGTATTTTGTTAGAAACGGCAGTAACGGGGATGATTTTTGAACGATGACTAGTGACTGAGACAACCTTTCCAATCAAATTTGAATCAAGAATGGCAACCATATCAAGACTTACACCATCATCCGAACCCAGTCCAATAATCATATATGTATCTGTACCTGAAGTATCTAGCCCAAGGACGGGTGCTGTTAACTGCGGTTCCACATTATTAAGATTTACTTTTAACTGGTTACGAAGTAATGAATTTTCTTCTTTGAGCCGACCATTTTCAGTTTGAATCGCAAATTGCTCTCTCAGTTGGTCTTTGAGAGTTTCATTTTCACGGTATACATCGTCAAAGGTGAAGATAAAATCGACAAAACGAATCCCCTTTAGTCCGCTTGTGTATACGATTTGTTGAAGTGGAGAGATAAATCGGTCTAGGTTTCGGCGAATAAACTGCTGTGGAAATAAAGAATCCGTGAGAACAATAACCATGAGCAGCAAGATAGTGAAAAGCAATTCGCGTGTATATTTCATATTATCTTCCCCACGCTACTTGTACTTTTTCGAGTAACTTGGGATTTTCCAATATTTGAGAGAGTCCCCGAATGACACATAACTCTGGACTTTCAGCAATTCGTACCGGAATTTCTAAATTTTCGGCTAACAGTTGATCAATCCCAGCAAGTTTTGCTCCCCCACCTGAGAGTACCAGTCCGGTGTGGACCAGGTCGGCAACAAGTTCGGGCGGTGTTTCTTCTATAATATCTCGTACCAGTTCAATAATCTGTTGCACCGGTCGGTGAAGTGCCTGACGCAG
Organism: candidate division WWE3 bacterium; assembly: GCA_020429905.1. Taxonomy (GTDB): domain Bacteria; phylum Patescibacteriota; class 4484-211; order 4484-211; family JAGQKX01; genus JAGQKX01. Next base: position 3,498 of record JAGQKX010000038.1, on the reverse strand, counting down.
CTCATCGCGCTCTACTTGTATTTCTTTTGGCAGCCCCGAATTGAGGTTGCGACCGCGAATCGTCAAGGGAGAATTCTGATCATCGGCATGCACATTGAGTTGTTTTTTTAGCACTTCAGCACTCTTATCTCCAACTAATACATTAAACCGTTCTCTGATCCAATTCACAATGGTGTTGTTAATTTCGTCCCCAGCAATCGGTGTCGATTTGCTGACCACTACCCCACCCCATGAAACCACCGCTACCTCTGAAGTACCGGCACCGATATCTAAAATGAGATTTGCCTTGGCTTCTTTGATCTTAAGATCCGCACCAATGGCGGCCGCCATCGGCTCTTCCACCAAGAACACTCTTCGCGCACCCGCACTGAGTCCTGCGTCGACAACAGCTTTGCGTTCTACCTCTGTCACTCCGGCTGGAATTCCAATGAGCACACGTGGAAATAGCGGAAACGGAAACCGACCCGGCTGGCGTTGAAGTTTTTTAAAAAAATATTCTAAGAGTGCTTCGGCCATATCAAAATCTGAAATCACCCCGTGTTCCAATGGCCGAGATGTGATGATATTTTTGGGAGCCCGCCCGAGCATTTCTTCAGCCTGTAGTCCGACTGCAACTACTTTGCCGCCCCGTTCCTGTCGAGAGATCACGGTCGGTTCATTCAGGATAATACCCTTGTTTTTAACATGAATCCGAGTATTTGCTGTACCCAGATCGATCGCTAACTCCATAATGAAGCTGGATAAAATGAATTCTAGCGGGTTTGGTATGGACATTTTTGGCTTAGTATTTGTTCGTTTCATAGTATTTTTCTGAGGATGGTATCACACCCCAAAACTAATCAATCCTATTATACGGTAAGTTACGATTTTTCGGTGACTGATTCTCGACCGAAATTTGTTCTCGCAACTGGTATAATTGGAAACTGTTATGGCAGTAAAAAAAATCGTTACCGGAAATCACCCAACCTTGCGAGTCACCTCGGAAAAAATTTCAGCCGTTGATGACTCAATCAAATCATTACTTCAAGATCTGATCGAAACACTTGATGGGACCGGAGATAAAGGTGTAGGACTTTCCGCCAATCAAATAGATGAGAAGAAGCGTATTTTTGTCGCTCGGATTTATGAGAATAATGAAGTGTCAGAGACCTATACCCCAGCGCCACGACATTTTATCAATCCAGAAGTAATCGACGTTTCTTCAGAATCAAATCTCATCGTCGACCCCGAGCGCAAGATGTTGGAAGGCTGTTTGAGCCTTCCTAATATCTATGCTTTTGTCGAACGTCCACATGAAGTGACTATCCGATTTCACACTATGGAAACGCTTGAATCAGGACAAGATCCCCTGGAAGAACGTTTTATTCACGACAATGCTATCGTCGTCCAACACGAACTGGATCATCTCAATGGCATTTTATTCACTGACCACGCCATCCAGCAAGGACAAACGATTTATGAAATAACCGATGATGACGAACCGCGTGTCATCGAGATCTAAGCATGATTAATATTGCCTTTTTTGGTTCTTCTGAATATTCCACGCCCGTCATTACTGCGTTGTTGATCGACTCACGATTTCATCTTAAATTCATCGTTTCCAAACCCGGAATGACTCACTATCAAACGTTACTCGATGGTACCGAGACTCAATTATTCATGCCTGAAAACCTCAAGGGAGAAAACGCCACCCAGATAAAAGATCAGTTGATCCAGCAATCGATCGACCTGGCGTTGGTTGCCGATTATGGATTGATGATCCCCAATTCGATGATCACTACCCCACCCCACGCGATGGTAAATATTCATTTTAGCGATTTACCCCAATTACGAGGAGCGAGCCCCGTCCAATATACAATTCTTCAGGGTAAAGAATCCGCCACATTTACCTTTTTAGAATTGATTCCGCAATCCGAACCTGAGATGGATAGTGGCAGGATATTGTATAAACAGAACCATTCGTTATCCAAAACAGAGACCACAAACCAACTCTACACACTACTGTTCGAAGAAGCAGCCAAAGTGGTTGGCGATGTCTTAAGCGATTACGTTGAAGGAAAAATCGAATTGCAAGAACAAAACCATAATCAGGCAACCTTCACCACGCCATCTGGTACATTTGATCGAACCACCTTAATCAAAAAAGACGACGCGTATATCGCCCCAAGCATGGACGACATGTCCATTGAACAGGCTATCCGGGCCTTTAGCCCGTGGCCGAATGCCTGGACATATCTTTCAGATTTACTCATCATCGCCCAACGATTCGATCCATCGATTTCACAAATTCGAGATAAAAAAGATCTTCAAATCCGTATCCAATTACTGACGGCGCATTTAAATGAGTCAGGCTCACTGGTTTTGGATGAAGTTCAGGCAGATGGAAAGAAAGCAGCTGCGTGGAAAGAGTTTAAAAACGGATATTTTGCATAGCGTTATGCTTCTCGAGTATTTAGTTGAATCGTCTGTGGAATATTTTCATCATCAAAAGTAATGCTTCCCGTCAAAATCTGATGGGGTTCAAGGGCTACTACTTTTTCTAGAATTGGTTTCACATCATCGAATGTATTTAATTCATCGAGCTTATTCTGAGGAATCCATTCGAGGGTTCCCTCTTCGCCATGCACTACTTCGGCAACATCGGATTCTGCAGTAACGATAAACAACATAATATTTTTCTTAAAAAAGTTAGTCACATGGATAACACCTCGCACGGAGGCGTTAGAAGGTCGCAACCCTGACTCTTCCTCAATTTCACGCAGTGCACTATCCAATACATCTTCTCCTTGTTCAATATGTCCGCCAATCGGATCATATTTTCCTGCCCATTCTTTTTGTTCGCTCCCTTTCATGAACAATATGGAATCACCGTGGAAAATAAAACACATCGTACGAGGGATGACAGCATGACGTTCTGACATATGAGCATTCTAACACAAGAAGAAAAGAGAAATTACGTGAGTTGAGCTTCGATTTGCTCAGGAGTCTTGCCTTCAGCAAGAAGTTTTTTGACGGTTTTGATATCTTTGGCTGAAGCGATATAAGTTACCCCTTCAATGGTAGCCTTTTGCATGTTTGGTTTTTGGAACCGACCGGTACGTTTTGGTACACGGCGCCCGATAAGACGAGGTACCCAATTACCTTTTAACTTTGATGATGTTATTTTAATTACCTTCGACATAACGACCGAATCCTATCACATAAATTTTATATTGACAATCGTGACAAACGGTCGTACATTATATACATAATCCTGCTGTGTACGAAATGTTCGGAGTATTATCCTGTACAAGCATTACGTAAGGGAGCCAAAGTCTAAATTACATACGTATTTTAGTGAAGCATCCCACCTGGACACATCTAGGGTATAATATTTTTTGAACAACAGATTTCGGCATGGCGGGTGCATTTATCTCTCCCGTTGTGGGGCAATATAACTGGCTTATGGCCAGTTTTTTTGTTGCCATTTATGGTAATACTTGATAAGATCGCATACAG
>JAGQKX010000037.1 GCA_020429905.1 candidate division WWE3 bacterium | reverse complement strand
AGTAACGGTTTCGTGAGATAGTTTTGGGAAAACCTACACATACACAACAACAAAAATAATCAGTTAGTGGAAAGTTTTTAGTTAACTATATGCAAAAAAATACATTCAACAATTCAAAAGGGTTGACACTTATCGAGGTAGTTATCTATATTGCCATTTCGGCACTACTTCTGGTTGTTAATTTAGGTGTATTAGTTAATATCTTGCGAGTTCGGGCCGAAACGGTAGAAACACAAGATTTAAACTTTGCGATGAATACATTAAGTTTGGCCGTAACTCAAGATCTTCGGTGGGGTGACACAGCCCAACTCACAAATGGAGGGGCCGAATTAGAAATCACAAAAGGATCAGATACCCTCCATTATTATCGACAAGGAAACGCTTTATTTAAAGAAGAAAATGGGACTCCTTATCAAGTTTCTCCGAATAACGTTGTTGTCACTTCGCTTGCTTTCGAAGATCTATCAACGGTTGACACACCACCAAGCATCCGCGTTACTATTCAAGCATATGGAGCCACCACGATACGACAGGTTCCAGCTACGGTCACGACCACTGTATCAATGAGAAATAAATCTGTTGGTCCGTAATCCTATGCATAAATATAGATACACACATTTTATTAACACAAAAGGGCAAACTGTACTCAGCCTTGTTCTGCTTACGGCGGCTATTGGAATCATTTCTCTAATGATCGCCCAGCAATTGGGAAGACGGCAATCTGGGCAAATTCGACAAATTGAACAGATCGATCAAACGTATTATGCAACGGAAGGAGCTATGTACGAAACACTTGAACATCTCACCAGTAATCCTGCTTGGCCTGGGATGTTAACGTATAACGATTCGTATACGTTAAATGGGGTGACAATTAGTAGAACTATCATTAGCACCACCAATGGGTCTGGGGAAGAAGTTAGGGAAGTAACCATTAATGGTAATTATGAAGGAATCAGTCGAAAAGTGGTGGGAACCGATATTGCATTTGAGTCAGGTGGACGTGTACCGCTTGATCTTATGTTGGCCATGGATCTTTCCGGTAGCATGTGGGATACCCAAGTAAGTGGAGAATATCAACCAATAGGTGCAACCAAAGACGCAGCGATTACTTTTGTCGGGTTATTAGATAATGGCTCTGGCGGCGTTATTGATCGCGGAGGATTGATTGGTTGGGGAAGCAATTGCCAGCCAGATTGTCTTACCGACTGGTTATATCACGACCTCAAACCAGATTCACCCGGTGGAGAATTTCAAAACTTAATTAATAGAATCAATGCCATTAACTCTAACAATACATCTGGAAATGAAGGAGGAACAGCGATGGACACAGCCATTGAGTTTGCCGGTGATTACATGAAATCATACATCGAAAGTAATCCTCCTGCGGATATCAATAACACCATTCCAGCAATTATTCTCCTTTCTGATGGACTATCTAACCACCCAAGAGATTGCTGTGGCCCAGATAGCGATACGGACCCCAATAGTCTTGATGAACCAATTGCTTCCAGTACTGTTGGTCCTTGGAATGTATGTCAGTGGGTAGAGACTAATTACGGAGATCTTCAAAATGGTGTCCAGTCAGGGAATATCGCAGGCAGAAATGCCATCTGGATGCTCCCAAGCAACCCAAATGCTACCGCAAGTTACGATTTTATTATCCCCGGAGCAGGTATTTATGAGGCACGAGGTATTACTCGCTCAACTAGCCGCAATAGCAGTTCTTTCTTTATTAGATTTGATACTCAGTCCCCCAAAATCTGGAACAACAATAACTACAACAGTACGTGGATTGATCAATCAGATAATATACCTTTCTATGTTAACAGCGGAACGCACACCGTGACGCTTTCATACTCAGAACCAAACTTTCCCATAGATAAAATACTCGTTCAACCGGCATGCGGTAAACAAGCAGCCATAGATGCTGCATCGGCAATAGATTCGCTCACCATCGACCTTGGGGTTCGAACAATCACTGGTATTCCAATTTATACTATTGGATTGGGGCCTTTCGCTGATGCCTATACACTCAGCAACGTTGCCGCTGCAACCGGTGCCCAATATTATTATGCCCCAACAACTGCTGAGCTAGACCAAATTTTCGCTTCGATTGTGAATGATTTAAGAAACAATTTAGCTTCGTATAATCTCAATGAGGAAATTCCCTAACACATTAATGTTTAATCCGCTGATCCCAAGAGTTATATTTTTCTACCATAGCTCGGAGAAGATCCATATCTTGAGCAATAAGCATCCGTGCCTCTTCTGTGTTGAGTAGTTTTTCGTATACATTTAGTGAAAATCCCCACAAAAAATTTACTGCTTCAGAGATCTTCATATGCCGTTCTTCCATCAAAAATACGACAACGCGCAAAAAGCCAAATACACTCAGAATTTCTAGTTTGTCTGCATCAAAGAGAAGCTTTGCTTCAATACTATTCGCTTCATGTATTTTTTTCACATCATGACAATGGATGGCATGATTTATTGCCTCAATTTCATCATTGGTCAATCCGATTTCCTGGAGATGCGGACTGGCAAGTTTGATACTTTCTTCGGGATGTCCTTCGTCTTTGACACTTCTTCCAATATCGTGAAGAAAACATGCTGCCTGTAAAATTTCTAAGTTTGTTTCGGGGTAATGCTTGGCCAGTTCAAGCGCATTTACCCTCACACGGATGATGTGTTCCCAATCATGTTGGGGATCATCCGAATGAAATTTTTTTGCAAATTGCTCAATCTGGCCAAGCTGTGAATGGGTCATTTTTTCGTAAACACGATGTACGAAAACGGTCTATCGACCAATGCATCGTTATTATCGGTTATCGTGATTCCCATGCTGTCTACAACAGCGGGAGGTGCAGTAAGATAACATTGTAACACGCCATCTTGCACTTCCTGCGGGAGACCACTCTTACCCATCCAATCTCGGACACTATACTGAGGCATTACCGCAAGAGCGATTTTGTCTATCCTCAGACCAGGTTGCATTTTGACTAACGAATGCAATGACCTTGGTGTCCATAATTTTCTACCTGGTTCTTTTAATGCAAAAACCTTTTCTTCAAATTTCAGCGTTTTCGCATCAGGGACAATATATTCAGCAATAACACCAGTACTTCCTGGAATGAGTACACGCACCATTTCCGAGATAGCTCTTTCACTATCACATAAGTGGTGGAGTACCATTCGCATGGTTGCAAACTGAATACTATTTGTCAAAAGAGGGATTTGGTACGCGTTCGCGATAAAGATCGAACCAGCTAATCCATTCGCTGAGCGTAACATTTCGGGTGAAATATCAAAGCCAATCCCTAAGGCATACGGAATAACCTGTTTTAATAGATTTAAGACAGAACCGCTGCCAACACCAATATCTAGGTAGGTATTTCCTTTACCTAAAGATAATTCCGCAGCTACTTCAGCTAGCGGCTGGAGTAAGGAACCGTCTTGTACCCAACCTAAACTAGAGTACTGACCAGCCCTTTTTCTCCACATAGTTACATCAAATGCCGTTGTATTCATGGGTTCCTCCTTCCATGAGAAAATATTGATGTAATTGGTTAGTCGGGATTATATCAAATATCCCATACAGATAGTCGTGGGGATAGAAAAACTACGCGGGTAATTCTGGGTAATGACAGTGTTTGTATTTTTTACCGCTGCCGCACCAACATGGATCGTTACGGCCAATTTTCTCTTCTTCACTTTTAACGGTCGGTTCATGAGTATGCCCCTCATCGGTATTAGTTTCTTCTGAACGAGAAGACGCTTCTGCGCGATCAACTTGAAACTGACCAATCTGCTTATGTTCTGTTTGTGCTTCGTCCAATATTTCTGAAGTTTGTGGAACTGGTTGAGCCAATTTCACTTTAAACAGTCTATGAATAACCTCATAATCAATTTCAGCCAGTAATTCTGAAAACATTCTAAATGCTTCATTCTTAAATTCGACTAAGGGATCACGTTGACCATATGCACGAAGTCGTACGCCATAGCGGAGTTCGTCCAACGCATCAATATGCTCCATCCAATAATAATCGATGGTGGAAAGAAGGATTACACGTTCAATTTGACGCATCTGATCGTTTCCTAATGCTTTTTCTTGTGCCTCATACCGATATTCGATAAAACTGACCAACTCGGAAATAACCGATTCAGTATCATGTGTTGCTCCGATTTTATCGATGATTTCTTTAAGCGAGGTTTTATCTGAAGCATTGAGTGAAAGGAATGCATCTAATTCATTCACAACTTCTTGGATATCAGTTTCAGGATTTGCCATTGCTGCTGTAAGAAGCTGTCGTGCATAGTTAACCATGATATCAATTAGTTGTTGTTTGATATTCGCCTGTGAAGTACTATCCCCGTCGCTCGCCCGTAATAATCGACGTCTTCTCTCATAGATGATTTCTCTCTGTTTGTTAATAACGTCATCATATTCAACAAGATGTTTTCTGATGTCAAAATTGTACGACTCAACTTTTTTCTGTGAATTTTCAATGGATTTAGATACAATATTCGCCTCGATGGGCATATCTTCAGGGAGGTTAAATCTCGTCATTAGCCCAGCAATTTTGTCTCCGTTAAAAATCCGCATTAGATCATCATCTAAGGCCACAAAAAACCTGCTCGAACCCGGATCACCTTGTCGGCCTGACCGGCCACGAAGCTGATTGTCAATTCTTCGGGCTTCATGTCGTTCCGTACCAATAACATGCAATCCTCCGAGCTCTTTTACCCCTTGCCCCAACTTAATATCGGTACCTCTACCAGCCATGTTTGTGGCAATAGTCACGGCCCCTTTTTGACCAGCTTTAGCCACGATATCTGCTTCTCGCAAATGGTTCTTTGCATTTAATAATTCATGCTTTATTGAGCGACGTTTAAGCAGGTTGCTGAGCAATTCGTTATTTTCTACACTTGTGGTTCCTGCCAAAATTGGTTGTCCTATTTTGTTAATTTCTTCAATTTCGTCAACAATGGCCTTCCATTTGGCTCGCTGATGTTTATAAATCCTGTCCGAATGATCAACGCGCGCAACTGGGCGATGTGTCGGGATAGCGATTGATTCGAGTTCATAAATTTTGAAAAATTCTTCTGCCTCCGTCATAATCGTAGCACTCATACCAGATAATTTCTGATACAGACGGAAATAATTTTGAAATGTAATTGTTGCGAGTGTTTTTGATTCTTTTTGAATAGCTACCCCTTCTTTTGCTTCTAACGCTTGATGGAGCCCTTCACTATATCTCCTTCCAGGCATCAACCGACCGGTAAAACTATCGACAATCAGGACTTCACCATCCTTGACAACATAATCCTTGTCTCGTTCATAGGCATACGAGTCAGCGGCACGTTGAGCATGAAATTTTCTGCTTGGATCACTATGCAGCACATCTTCTTCAATTCCGAGTGACTTAGCTATTTTTTTCCAGCCGATATCACTAATGATGCCATTCTTAGTTTTTTCATCGACCGCATAATCGCCATCAATAACCTTTTTCGCCTCTTTATCATAATTTCCTTTATCGAGAGATTTAAAGATATTGGCTAACCGCTGATAGAGTTCGTTAGATTCTTCGGCTGGGGCTGAGATGATCAATGGAGTACGGGCTTCGTCGATTAAAATACTATCTGCCTCGTCTACGATAACAAAATGATGAGCACCAAATTCCCCAAGTGCGTTTGTCTGAACAACTTGATCAAACTTCTGGACCATGTTGTCTCGGAGATAATCGAACCCAAATTCGTTGTTAGTACCATACGTAATATCGCACTGATAGGCTTCTCTTCTGGTAACTTCTTTAAGATATTTTCCTGTACCCGTATTATTTTTGTATTCTTCAGATAATGGGAAAGCTGCCTCAGAAACTTCAATCGGAGGTTCGTAGATAAACGATTGATTTTGCGAGTTAATGACCCCTACAGATAAACCCATCATGTGGTAGATTGGTCCCATCCATTCTGCGTCACGCCGAGCCAAATAGTCGTTAACTGTAACCACATGAGCCCCACGCCCTGTCAGAGCGTTTAGATATGTCGGATGAACAGCAGCGTGTGTCTTACCTTCTCCGGTTTTCTGTTCAGCTAATCCGCCTTGATGAAGAACAATACCCACCATTAATTGCTCTTCGAAGGTAAATTCTCCGATGATTCTACCCGCTGCTTCGCGAATCATAGCGAACGTTTCAGGTAATAACTGTTCGAGAAGCACTGAATCAGATTCAAAAGATCGGTTTTCCTGTGCTGAAAGCATTTGTTTGATTTCAGACGTACGATTTTGGAAATCCTCAAAGCTTTTTTCAGCCATTTCTGGCTTTTTTGCCTCAATCTCAGAAACAAGCTTCTTCAAGGCTTTCATATTACGATTGTTTGAATTAAATAGATTCGTGACTATTTCAAGCATAATCAGGTGTCATTGTAACATGTTCAATAAAGGAACATCTGAGATAACGACGGTTTCTAATTATATACTTCATTGAAAAATCAGCAACTGAAAAAAAGATTTCTATGCAGGTTGGGTTACACGTTCTTGAGCATCCTGAATCTCAAGTTTGTCATACTCATCCATAAGGTAATCAATTGCGAGCTGAATTTTATGCTGAGAACTGTCGTCTAGTGCTTGCGATTTCAACCCGCGCAGTACGTCAATCGCCGCAAACATGCCTAATTTGGTCGCTAACGAATCTAGATCTACGTCACGATTCCATTCTCCTTGGACCAACTTGTAGTGAATAGCTTGCAGTATATCTTGTTCAATAATTCTATAGAGTGCTTCTTCACTGTCTTTGACGGTTAATTGATCAAGATTATCGCTGGCATTCGAATCTGCAATAAGTTTTTGAACGACTCCTTCCAGAATGGCTAATGCATAGGCCTTCCCTGTGTCACCATCCGCAGAATCAACTGCTTCCGCCACATCGGGAACCGCTGGGTTTTGAGCATCAACGGAAACAGACCCTTCAGGCTGTTCTGATACCTGAATGTCGCCC
>JAGQKX010000036.1 GCA_020429905.1 candidate division WWE3 bacterium | reverse complement strand
CGAATAACAGGTAAAAGAACGTGACATAATGCCAAACTCCTGTAGGAATACCTTTTATCCCCGAAAGAAATTTTCTGATACTAAATCGGCGTTTTTTGTCTTCTGGTTTACTTTGTTTTTTTGCCACTGTTATCCTCTGAAGCTCCGTCAAGTTCTTCCTCTCCGACGAAACCTCGCTTGTAGGTTAATTCTTTTCCTAGTTCATCCTTTTCTTTACCAGAATAAACCTTCATTATTTTTCCATCAAGTACACGTACAACTGACTTAGCATAACGGATATATTCCAAGTCGTGCGTAACCATCACAATTGTCCGGCTTTCCTCAGTATTTAAATCACTGAGAAGCTTCATCATATCCTGCCCCGAAGTGAAATCTAAGTTACCGGTTGGCTCGTCAGCGATAATGATTTCTGGATTGTTAATAAGCGCTCGGGCAAGGGCGATACGTTGTTGCTGTCCTCCAGAGAGCTCGGTTGGCTTGTATTCTGCTTTTTCAAGCATATTTACTTTCTTTAGTTCGTCGCGCGCCTTTTCAATAGATAAAGCTTTGTCAGTACCTAATAGTAACAACGGAAAGGCAACGTTCTCGATAACATTAAGCGATTTTATCCAGTTAGGCTGTTGATAAACCATACCAATCAGCTGTTTTCTGAGTACAGCTCGGTCATCTTCAGTTCTATAGGAATAAATGTCCTCACCGACCAACATGACCGTACCTTCTGTGGGGGGTTCTAGTCCTAACATGATGTGGAGCAATGTGGATTTACCACTTCCAGATGGTCCAAAAATAATCACAAAATCTCCATCGTTTACAGAAAAACTAACATCAAACAATACCGGAACCATTTGATCGCCAACAGAAAACGATTTTGAAACTTTAGAAACTTCGATGATTGATGACTTGTTAGGTTCTGCCATATCTTAAATAGTAGATCGCGCAATTACGCGTTAATTATAATGTACCACAAATTACAAATTTCCTAAAAATCCAAATATTGATTGTAGATTGGCGATGACTAGATCAAGCGCATTATCAGTTGCTTTTGGAGTAATAGTGACTGTATCAATTGAATTACCGACATTTCCCGCTGAATCCCGTGAGACAGCACGAAGGTGATAAACCTTTGAAGGAGATATTCCAGAAATGATAACAAAATGATTAAATGTAAGATTTGAATCCTCTTGGGTCCTTTGAGCATATGTCGTTCCTGTTCCCTCTCCAAATTCCACTTGTGAAGTAGCCGGTTCATCCGTATTCCATACTACTGAAATCTGTGCAGTACTTTGCCCGGATGCATTATTCTTATCAATTACAGATTCTACTTGTAAATTAGTAATCTGTGCCGGGCGTGTATCCGTTGCAGTAGTAAATCTTTGGATATCTGATGTAGCTTCATTACCTAGTCTATCTTGACCAGAAACAACAAGATTATATGTTGTTTCCGGAAACAGACCGGTGATCAGTGTTCTATGCTCGCCACTTATCCTCACAACATCTACCTCGTTCTGACTAGCAGTGGGAATTGTTTCAGGATAATAAGTCACAATCGAAGAAATTTCGGTGTTTGAACTCCATGTGACAAGAACTGATGGCTGAGCGGTACCAGTGACTTGCTGTAATCGAACATTTGAAATACGAGGCCGTGGGAGTGTTTCAAAAGAATTAATATCGCCATCATATTCGCTTCCTTCGGGATCAATGAGATTTACTTTGAAAAAGTATTTTGTGCCATCTGTCAAGTTATTTATAGGAACCGAATAGGTCGATTCCAGAGGAGATGTTGCCACGTCTTCTACTCCACCAAAATTCGTCGATGGACCGAAGTATACTTTAGCCCCGACTGCATTAGTGGAGGTGAAACGCACTATAGCCGAATTAAGATTTATGTTGGTCGTGGATACCTCTTGCAAAATAGGTGGTGGATCGGTTGTAAATGATCGTTCATCACTCATACCCGTGTTACCATCCTCGTCAGTCCATTTTGCAATATAGAAATAGGTTGTTCCCGGTTCGAGATTATTTAAGGTAATAGCATGATTAGTCACATGATTAGAATTCGACGGTTCCTCATCAAAATACTCTTCTGATGAAATACCATAGGCGATTTTAGAGTCAGAGGTTCGGCCAGTGACCCAAGATATAGTTGCCTTCTTTGTAGTGATTGAGGAGGCAACTGGGTTGGAAACAATTTCAGCTGGTTCAGTGAATTTGCCATCTGGAAATCCTGTCGCTGTATCAGATACGGCTGAACAATTATTCGCTGAATCACAAGCTTTTACACAGTAATAATAATCTTGTTGTATCAACCCAGTATCTGAATAGGTTAGACCGGCTGTTGACCCAATCAGAACGAAATCAGTAAATGCACTTGAACAACTTGATTCTGAAGTTGAGCGATACACGTCATATTTGCTTATCCCGGCTCCCGGATTACTTGGTTCATCCCAGGCTATGGCTAATCTCCAATTTTCTGTGTTTTTTACCGAAATATCAGCTACATCAATATTTCTTGCCATACCGGGTGCAGGTGTGTTGGCGGTGAATTCAACTGAGACATAATCACCGTAATTGATATTGCTCGCTTCATCTCTCGCTACAACATACATGGTATTAGTCCCTGGTTGTGTAGCGTATGCATCAGTGGAAAGTAAATTGTCGTTTGTAAAATTGCAATTTGTAGCTGAAGGAAGCGTATTAACTGTATAACAATAACTTAATGCCGAAGCGTTACCCTGAAAATCTGTGGGCAGTTCCCAGCTGAACGAAAAGGAATTAATCGTATTGGTCGAAGGCGTTACAGCTAAATTTTCAGGAGCTGAAGGTGCATCGGCATTATATTTGAGAATAGCTGTGATCGTGGAACTACTAAAATTACAAGCATTATCAATTGTTCTAAAATAAAAAGCATTTTCTCCTGTCGTCAGTGAATCGTAGTTTGAGTCTAGGGTATATGCACTAGAAGTTAAAACATCATCACAATTACCTGAGCCAGTATGATTAGAACCGTACCAAGTACCTGAACTGCCTATTTTGTATTGATAACCTTTTACGAGAGAGTGTGTATCAACCGCTGCTGCCGCACCGCTAGTCGACCACGCAATCGTAAAAGATTCAATCGATCGTAAAAATCCTTGAGGAGCCGATAACCCTGTCGGATTTTCTGGCGGTGTATTGTCGAATTTAAAAGAAAAGACTTCTGAGGTATTAAAAATATTGTTAGCATTATCAATTGCTTTTATTTTGAAATAGTATATATCACTTGAAGATGTAAGCCATGTCGTCCCACGGTAACTGGCGGTGGCGAAATTAATGTTTGTGGCATTGACAATAAATCCACAAGTCGATCCAGTCGTAGTAACTGGACTGGTCCCCAGTATTCCCTTAGTGGTACTCGGATCGGCTCCAGAATCGGTTCCTAGATACAAACAGTATCCTTTTAGTCCGGCTTGAGTATCGCTTCCGGCCGTCCAGCTGAAATATGGCTCATCTCCGTTTATCCATTCATCAGTTAAAAACGAGTCTCCCCCGCTCTCTTTTTGAGCTAGGATTGATGATGCGTTAGCGTTCGGTTCAGTATCATCACCCGCATGATAAATTGTAAAGGAGTTGAGGGTAGGATTATTGCCATTAGACTGAGAAAATTCAGCTTGAATTTGGACATATTTTCCGCTTGTGCCCGTAGAAAGCCCTAACAAATCTAGATCACCTTTGGTGAGAGTAAAGGGGGAACTCACCGCCGTACCCAGTATTTGATAGCTTGCCGTATTCAGGGCAGCTGGTGACGAAGCAGTTCTAATTTTAAAAGTGATCGATGAACTAGCTGATGCGTTAGAAATATCAGCTGTGAATGCTGTCGAAGCATCATTTATACCGTCTCCCCAACCCCCATTCCAAGTTAGATTAATAACATTCGAATTAGTAGGAGATGACCAGGTACCGAATGTCTGAAGGGTTGTCTCTTCAGACCCATATGAAACAAACGTATTTGTATCTGACAAATACGTTGCCGAGATCCAATCAGCGGAACGAACTTGATTTGAGATTCTAAATTCATCTATGCGTCCATTAAACGGATTTACGTATCCATCTCCAATAGTAAAAGTACGTGTATTAATAACCGGATATGAAGCAGTGTAGCTACTGCCATTAAGATAGGCACCATCCTTATACCAACTATACGTATGGGTTGAAGGATCTCTGACTGCGGTAACATGTACCCAGTTTCCATTTTCGGCCATATTGTTGGACTGATATCCCCCATAAGGACTAGCATTGCCTCCGTTAGATCCAAAATACCAGCTAATACGACTGTTCGTTTCTAATGTCATTGTTCCCCATCCCCCATACGCCTGATCAAATGGATTTTGACGAGATGGTGAGGAATAATTATTGATATTAAACCAGAATGAGATTGTCTCGCCTATAGGGAGTAACGGAGAACCTAAACTACCGAGTGAGATGCCTGTCCCTGAGGACAAATTGACGCTTGATCCTATTTTTCCCGATTGGCCAAAGCTTATTCCGGACGTTGGGGTACCGGCTGTATTTCCAGTACTATCAAGAACTGAATCTGCACCTGTTGTTCCATTTGCTTCTGCGAAATGGTAGACCATCGCGTAATCGCTCTCCCAAACACCGGATGCGCTTTGGGTTGTGCTCAAAGTGTCATTTCCGTAATACATATAGATAAAATCACTATTTGAGTTTTGATCAATTTGTGGGACTTTGACCCAGATTGATGCGGTCTCTGAAATTGAGTCATATGATTCGATTTCATAATCGAGTTGTGTAGTGCCATCGCTATCGGTAAATCGTACATCGTCACCGTCACCCTGTGCTTTAGAGAAATCAAAATTAGCAGAATTAAGTGAGATTAAGACGGGAAAATTAGTGAGATTTTCTGCTTGACCCAAATTATCGAAAGTGAGTTTCCTTCTATAGAGTGTGTTGTCTGGGCCGGCTGAACCAGCAAGACTGAGACTACCACTATCTCCTGATCCACTAACGACAACATTGCTTAATGATCCTTGTGAAAAATGAGTATCAGTTGTTTGAGTAACTGAGTCTGCTGAATCTGCAAAAAGATGAGCCGTAATTCCCGACAATGCTATATAAGTTCCAAGGAGGATTCCCAAAAATAGGACTAAAATTATAACAATATCAATTTCCCATTCAAAGATCACAACTTTTTTTCGAAGAAATTTGTGCATGTTATGTTCAGTGTAGCTTATTTGGGTAGATCAATTCAAAGGTCTCCTAAGAAACCAAAGACTTCACGAAGATTACCGATAACCAAATCAAGCGCATTCGTGGTAGCTTTGGGAGTTATGGTCACCGTATCTACAGAAGTTCCAATATTGCCGGCACTATCCTGGCTGACCGCTCTTAAGTGATATACCTTTGAAGGCGAGAGTCCAGAAATTACGACTAAGTGATTAGAAGTCAAATTAGAATCTTCAAGCGTTTTCTGCGAATATGTTGTACCCGTTCCCTCGGCAAACTCAATTTGAGAGGTTGTCGGTTCATCAGTATCCCAAGTAACCACTACCTGAGCCGATGGTTGACTACCTTCGGTACTGACAACTGAACTGTCAACTTTGAGGTTGGTTATCTTTGGTGGTCGAGTATCGGTTGCGGTCGTGAAGCTTTGGATATCAGAAGTAGCCTCGTTTCCATATCCATCGATTCCTCTGACAACTAGAGAATATGGCGTCTGAGCGAGCAAACCTGACACAATTGAACGATGCTCACCTGACACCCTATTAACATCCACTTCGGTTCTATTTGCTGTAGGTGTATCTGTTGGATAATAGTCAACAATTGAGGAGATTTCTGTATTACTGTTCCACGTCACTAAAATTGCAGTTTGAGCGGTGCCGACAATTTGTTGCACTCTGACATCACTAATTTGTGGTCGGGCGATGGTAGTGAAATCTAAAATAGTTCCTTCGTATTCGTAACCATCCGTATCAAAAGTATTAATCTTGAAGTTATATTTTGTGCCGTCTGTCAACGAATCTAAAATCGTCGTATATGTTGATTCCGCCGGTGAAGTTGTTGTTTCTGAGGCACCACCAAAAGCGGTCGTAGGACCATAGTAGATTTTTGCTTTGGTCGCACTCACCGTCGTATATTTGATTACGGCATTATTAAGACCAATTGATGAGATCGTTACATCCTTCACCGTAGGAGCTGGATCTGTAGTAAAGAGTAATTCATCACTAATTCCCGTGTTACCGTCTTCATCCGTCCACTTAGCGACATAATAATAGGTTGTTCCTGGATTTAAATTGTTCAGAGTGATCGAGTGTTCAATTACTTGATCAGAATTAGATGGTTCCTCTTCAAAATAAGTTTCAGACTCGGTACCGAAAGCGATTTTACTATCTGACGTTCGATCTGTCGCCCAGCTGATGGTCGCCTTTTTAGTGGTTAAGCCTGAGATAGTGGGTTGTGCTATGAGTTCAGCGGGCTCAGTAAATTTACCGTCTGGGTATCCAGTAGAGGTTTCAGAGGTCGCGGAACAGTTATTAGTCGAATCACAGGCTTTAACGCAATAGTAATAGTTTTGTTGATCGAGATTAGTGTCAACGTACGTTGTTCCGGCTATAGATCCAATCTCATTGAAGTCGGAGAATGAATCAGAACAAGATGTAGCTTCTATACTTCGATATACGGCATAATGATCTACTTCTGCATCTCCCGGTCCTGAGCCAACATTTTCAGGTTCATCCCACGAGATTGCTAACTTCCAATTTTCTGTATTTTTTATTGAAACGTCTGAAACATCAATATTTCTAGGAAGTCCAGGTGCTAGAGTGTCAGCAGTAAAATCTACTGAAGCATAATCAGAATAATTAATGTTGCCAGCTTCATCTTTAGTCACTAGATAAAATGTATTCACTTGCGGTTGGGTGGCATAGGCATCAGCTGATAAAGAATTATTTGATGTGAATGTACAAGTTGAGGCACTTGGTTGGGTATTAATCGTATAGCAGTAGCTGAGACCACTTTCCGCCCCTTGAAAATCATTAGGAATATCCCAGGAAAAAGAAAATGAATTTATCGAGTTTGAAGTGGGTGTAGCGACTAGATTTTGAGGTGCTGACGGTGCATCCGCGTTGTATTTTAAGATCGCCGTAACGTACGTACTGCTTACGTTACAAGCATTATCCCACGTACGAATGTAAAAAGTATTCTCTCCAACTGACA
>JAGQKX010000035.1 GCA_020429905.1 candidate division WWE3 bacterium | reverse complement strand
TAATTGTTCTGGGTTCATTTCTCCCAGCCCTTTAAATCGGGTGATGTTATACGTTTTGTTCTCGGAAAGCAGTTCGGACACTTTAACGTCGCGCTCTTCTTCAGAATACACGTAGGTAATCTCTTTTCCAGCTTTGATTTTAAACAGCGGCGGTTGGGCCACATAGACATATCCATTTTCAATCAGTGGTTTTAGCTGCCGATAGATAAATGTTAGCACCAATGTGGTGATGTGTTTACCGTCAACGTCAGCGTCATTCATTAAAATAACACGATGATATCGTAATTTTTCGATATTTAGGTCGTCCCCTACTCCAGCACCGAGCGCGATTAATAAATGTTTGAATTCTTTGTGGTCAAGAATTTTGTCTAAGCGATTTTTTTCGGCGTTCAGCGGTTTACCTCCTAATGGTAAGATCGCCTGAAATCGTCGGTCTCGACCTTGCTTAGCTGATCCTCCTGCCGAGTCTCCCTCAACCACGTATAGTTCAGATTCTTCCGCTTTTCTGCTTTGGCAATCAGCAAGCTTTCCGGGAAGTGAAGCCCCTTCGAGGGCGCTTTTTCTTTGTACCGTTTCTTTTGCTTTTTGTGCAGCTAACCGTGCTTCTTGGGCTAACAAGTTCTTTTGAATAATTGTAGCGGCCTCAGTCGGATGTTCTTCTAGATACGACTGTAACGCCTGCCCCATGATGGTCTCTACAATTGGCCGAACCTCTGTATTTCCTAACTTAGTCTTTGTTTGACCTTCGAATTGCAGTTTTTCTGAAGACATTTTGATTGAAATAACCGCTGTCAGGCCTTCTCGGACATCTTCTCCTGACAACGACTTGTCTCCTTTGACGAGTTCGTTCTTTTTGGCATAGTCATTGAGTACACGCGTTAGTGCTGATTTAAATCCTGTTTCGTGAAATCCTCCCTCTTTTGTCTCGATATTGTTGGTAAATGAAAGGATATCGGTATGATAGTCAGTGTGGTATTGCAACGCGATTTCGACTTGAATGTTATCTTGTTCGCCAATGACATAAAAAGGGTCCTTAATAATAGGATTATGGGCTTGATTTTGATATCTTACAAATGACTTCAATCCCCCATCGAAATAAAATCCGTATCGTGTTGGGAGTGATTCGGCACGATTATCAGTTAATTTGAAATGGAGATTAGATGTGAGGAAAGCATAATTTCTGAGTAATTTTTTGATTCGGTCAAAGTCGAAGGTTAAATCTCCGAAAACCTTATGGTCAGGCTTAAAAGTGAAGGCGGTACCGCTTTCTTCCTTTATTAAGGCCTTAACGGTATCATTATCAAGATCACTTTCTTTAATTTCTGTCAACGGAGTTTTCACATCTCCTCGCGAATATTCCTGCCTGTAGTATTTATCGTCTTTTTTCACAATGACGATTGATTTTTCCGAAAGTGCGTTCACGATTGAAATACCGACACCGTGTAATCCGCCCGAAACCTTATAGGCCTGTCCTTCGAATTTACCTCCGGAGTGCAAGGTGGTCATCATCACTTCTAGGGCACTCTTTTTGTATTTGGGCATTTCGTCGATTGGAATACCTCGGCCATTATCAAAGACGGAAACCGAACCATCGGGATGAAATTCTACGGCCGTAGTATCAGCAAAACCGCCAAGAGCCTCGTCTACCGCGTTGTTAATGATTTCTCTTAATAAATGGTGAAACCCATATTCTCCCGTATCTCCGATATACATTCCCGGTCTTTTACGTACTGGCTCCAAACCTTCTAATACTTGAATTGAACTTGCGTCGTAATTACTATCTTTTGACATATGTTTTTTTAGGAAAAATGCCGTTCATATTGGGCATTTGTGTTAAAAAAGAGCGGTTTTTCAACCACTCGTCGGTGAACACGAATAATTGTACCATTTGCCATTAGTATTACAAAACAGGGAGTCTGAGATACCTGCAGCAAATAATTATTGTCTTTACGTACCGTATATTTTTAACAACAGATTTTCAAGAGCGAGTTTTGTATTCGCATTCTGAATAAGCTGAATTTTTGCTTCGAGTAGTTTTTGGGAAAGGTCAGCGGCTCGTTCTGAGTGCGAAAATTGTGAACGGTGAATAGCGGTTACGGTTTGATCAAGAAGCGTGATGATCTCTTGTCTGTCAAAATTGCTGATCTCATTTGCTCCATCAAAACGATCCTTATACGAAATTTGATCATCGTTAAACAGTGAATCCACCGTAAATAACAGGTGATGGGCAGATGAGGCTTCTCTTGCAGATTCATCCCACCGAATTAATTCAGAAAACTCAGTCAGAGCGGTAATGTGTTCACATCGGCTCAATATTGTGGGCAAAACATTTTTTTCATCATCAATATGCAATAGTAGGATTGTCTGCCGAGGAGGTTCTTCCAATAGTTTGAGTAATGCATTCTGTGCTTCGATAGTTGTTTGTTGGGCGTCGACAATGACCGCAATTTTTTCATCTTGCGAAAAAGGTTTCAAATATGCCCACTCTTTGAGAGAGCGAATCGTGTCTATCGTGATGGATCCGTTTTCATTTGGGGTGACGAGGATGTGATCAGGACTCAATGAAAGGGTAGGTTTTTTTTCTCGATTGATCAGAATAAAACTTGATTTTTCGCGCATAAAACTAATGATAGTACCTATTTGACAGTATGAGTAGCCACAGTATAGCATGGATGTAGTACCTTAGGATTTGAAAGGCACTATCAGCTTTTTACTATCCTTCAACTGCCCTTGGCTGAACGCACAGACCTTGTAGACATACTCGTAAAAAATAATGTTATTAACGATGATCAGGCTTCCCAGATTCGGTTAGACCACATTAATACCGGTAAAGAGCTCAAAAGTATCATCATGGAACGCGGGCTAGCAGGTCCGAAGCAAATCGTCCAGGCCGAAGCAGAAATTCTCAATGTCGAATTTATCGATCTCGGTGTAAAGGCCATCTCCCCCGAAATACTTTCCAAAATACCAGAATCAGTAGCTCGTCACTATACGTTGATTCCCGTCGGCTATGACGGTGAAGGCAAATTACAGGTTGCGATGAAGGATCCATTGGATCTTCAATTGGTTGAGTTTTTGGAAACCAAAACCGGTGACAATATCCACCCCATGATGGCGGAGGAAAAAAGTATCAAAGATTCGATAGCGGAGATGTATTCGGTCGGGATAGAAAAAGAAGTTCGTGCCGCGCTTAAGGAAACCGAAAAAGATGTGAAGCAGGCAGAACAAGAAATCGAAACAGTGGATGATTTGCGAAAGGCAGTTGAAAGTGCACCGGTTGCTCGAATTGTTTCAACCATTTTTGAGTATGCCATCAAAGTAAAAGCTTCAGACGTGCATATTGAACCTGGAGAAGATCACACACGCATTCGGTATCGAATTGACGGTATTCTTCGAGAACGACTCGCACTTCCCCGTCGAGTGCATGACTCTGTGGTTTCGCGTATTAAAATTCTTTCGAATTTAAAAATTGATGAACGTCGTGTACCTCAAGATGGACGTACCATGTACGAAATGGGAGATCAACAGGTTGACCTGCGTATCTCTACCCTACCGACGACGCATGGTGAAAAAGTTGTCGCTCGTTTGCTGCGCAAAACCAAAAACGTACCAACGCTTGAAGAACTTGGTATTAAAGGATTAGCGCTCAAACAATTTAAAGAAGTGATCCACAAACCAAACGGAATTATTCTCGTTACGGGTCCAACCGGTAGTGGTAAAACGACGACGCTTCGTACCGCTTTGTCGATGATCAATACGACGGATATTAACATCTGTACGCTTGAAGATCCGGTTGAGTATGAGATTGCAGGTATCAATCAAGTACAGACAAACCCCCAAGCGGGATTAACCTTTGCTTCTGGATTGAGAAGTTTTTTACGACAAGACCCTGATGTGATCATGGTTGGAGAGATTCGTGACTCTGAAACCATGGAATTGGCAATTCAAGCTTCACTCACCGGTCACTTGGTGTTTTCTACCATTCACACAAACTCAGCTGCCGGTACGCTTCCACGTTTGCTAGATATGGGTGCGGAACCATTTTTGTTGGCTTCAACGATGGAATTAGTACTAGCTCAGCGATTGGTGCGAACGCTTTGTGACAAATGTAAACAGCCTCACGAAACTGCCCCAGACGAAACCGAAAAAGTACGCGAGATGTTAGGACCGCTTGCTGACCAATATGTAAAATCCGACAAAATCACCATCTACAAACAGCAAGGTTGTAGCGAATGTAACGATACAGGGTACGTCGGACGAATGGGGATTTATGAAGTACTGGTTG
This sequence comes from candidate division WWE3 bacterium, assembly GCA_020429905.1. Lineage (GTDB taxonomy): Bacteria > Patescibacteriota > 4484-211 > 4484-211 > JAGQKX01 > JAGQKX01. The sequence goes on along the minus strand of JAGQKX010000035.1, from coordinate 3,447 downwards.
TAACGGAAAAAGTCGGACGGCTTATTCTCGAACGCGAGACAGCAGATACTATTGAAGCCGAGGCCATCAATAACGGCATGTTGAAGATGTTGCAAGATGGTATGATCAAAGTAGTTGAGGGAGTTACGACGCTTGAAGAAATCTTGCGTGTGGCCAGAGAGTAAATTCTCAAGAAGAATGTCATTGATGTTCTTCAAAAAAAACTTTACAGTATTGATATGACGATTCAACAGTTATTAGAAGAAGTTGTAAAAAGAGATTCATCAGACCTTCACCTTAATGTAGGTGCCATGCCCATGGTTCGTATTGATGGGACGTTGGTTGTTATCGAAGGTACTCATCCATTGACCAAAGAAGAAGTTGAAGAGCTCGTTCTGTCTATACTCACTGATGAACAACGAGAACTATTGTATGCGAACAAAGAAATTGATCTTTCATTTGCTCTGGGAGAAATCGCCCGTTTTCGTGTTAATATCTATCATCAAAAAGGATACCTTGGCGCAGCGTTTCGACACATTCCTTCTCAAATTCGATCTTTACAAGACCTTAACATGCCGGGTGTTTTGGCTAACTTTACCAAGCTAAATCAAGGGTTTGTGTTGGTCACCGGGCCAACGGGGCATGGAAAATCGACCACCTTAGCCGCGCTGGTAGATTTGATAAACGAAACACGTGCTGATCATATTGTGACCATTGAAGATCCAATTGAGTATGTCTATCCTCATCGAAAAAGTTTAGTCAGTCAGCGTGAAATGCATACCGATACCTACTCGTGGGACATCGCGTTACGAAGTGTCCTTCGTGAAGATCCTGATGTCGTACTTATTGGAGAAATGCGAGACTATGAGACGACTGAGGCTGCCCTCTTGATCGCAGAAACAGGTCACTTGGTCTTCTCTACCCTGCATACTAACTCTGCTTCTCAGACGATTAACCGTGTTATCGACCAATTTCCCGAACAACAGCAACAACAGGTCCGAACGCAACTTTCTTCGACATTGGTTGGCATTGTCTCTCAACGATTGGTACCTGGAATTGGTGGCGGGCGTTATCCTGCAGCAGAGATTTTATTAACCACTCCTGCGATCAAAAACATGATACGTGAAGATAAAGTTCACCAGATAGACAATATTATCCAAACTGGACAAGATACCGGGATGATGAGTTTAGAAGCGTCATTGGCGGGTTTGGTAAAAGCTGGAAAAATCTCGTTAGAGAAAGCACGTGAATACACACTTCGGCCAGAGGTATTGAAACGAATGATGGCCCGATAACGATCGATCTGTTATGCAAACATATACATATACCACTATTACAAAAGAGGGTGATCGCAAAAAAGGCGAAATGCAAGCCATCGATGAGCGACAAGTCGCTGATCTTCTGCGTGAACAAGGTCTCATTGTTACCGGTATTGCCATCAAAAGAGAGTTGGAGTTTCTCAAAAAATTATCACTATTCAAAGGGGTCCCCGGCCAAGATATCGCAGTGTTTACCCAGCAATTAGCCACCATGATTAATTCGGGCCTGCCAATTACTCAAGGGTTAGAAATTCTTCAAAAACAGACTCGAAACGGAACCCTTCGTGAAGCACTAGAAAAAATTTCTGGCGGGTTGGATGCAGGGTCAAGTTTGCACCGTATGATGGGGGAATATCCGAACATTTTTGATCGCTTATATATTTCTCTTGTCCGGGCTGGTGAGGCTTCGGGTAAATTGGGCGAGATTTTAGATGAACTGGGTGATGTACTCGAACGTGAAAATGAATTTAGATCGAAAGTAAAAGGGGCCATGATTTATCCAGCCATTGTGTTGCTCGTGATGTTAGGTGTGATGGTCGTTATGATGGTTTTTGTTATTCCACAGCTTTCAGCATTATATGAGGATCTTGATGTCGAACTTCCAATCGTGACAAGGATCTTCATTCAAATTAGTGACATCATGGTGGCCTTATGGTGGTTAATGCCGATTGCTGCCGTTGGGCTGATTGTTTTTTACCGGTGGTTTTCAAATACCTTGCAAGGACGGTACCTGATTGATGAGGTAAAGATGAAAGCTCCGGTCTTTGGTAAATTGGCGCTTCAGGCACAATTGACCTCGTTCACCAGAACTTTATCTTTGCTCTTGGCTTCAGGAATTCCAATGTTGGACGCGTTAGATATTTCAGGAGAAACACTGAAAAATATTCATTTGCGAGAAAGTATGGCTCAGTCAAGCAAGTTGATAGAAAAGGGTCAATCGTTGTCTGATACCTTCCGTTCGAACAAATTTTTACCTCCGCTGATGGCTGAAATGATTGCGGTTGGTGAACAAACAGGAAAAATTGATGAGGTATTGTTAAAAGTTTCTAAGTATTTCGAAGGATTAGCTACCAAAACAACGGATAACTTATCCTCTGCCTTGGAACCGATCATTATTGTGGTATTGGGAATTGGTGTAGGAGTACTTGTGGTGAGCTTTATCTTGCCTATCTACTCATTGACAAGCAACTTTTAGGGATGTTAACGTTAATAATGACAAGTTGAAATAGTAGGAATTGGTTGAAAAACCAAGCTATTTGGACCTCTCCCCCCACCTAGTGGGGACTGCCCTTGAAGGGAGGTGAACGTATGCTTATGAAAACGATGAAAAAAGGTTTCACACTTATCGAGTTGCTCGTAGTAATTGCTGTACTCGGTATTTTGGCTGCTGTAGTACTCGTAGCCATCAACCCTCAGGCGCGATTACAAGACGCACGTAACTCAGGTGTTAGAAGCGATATCGGACAAATCGGAACAGCATTGGAGGCATACTTTACAGAAAATAACGGAGCGTATCCAGCTGCTCTCGCCAACTTAACTGCTGATAACCAGTTAAAGACCCTTCCAACCGTGCCAACAGGAAGAGGCGGTACATGTACTCCAGCAACCGGTAACTATACTTTCACGACAAGTACATCAGGTAACGAACGAGCGGTATCAGCTCAGTTAGAACCGTGTGGAAGTACAGGCTACTATGTCTATTGGACAAAATGTGGTAAGGCTCGAGAAGAAACTAGCGCGCCAACCGCAGCCACAGCTGACTCAGTGACCTGTTAGTTGGTTGTTCTATACTTGCAAGTATCAGACAGCAAAACTCCCTGACAAATTTAAGATCGGTGCACAGTTCTTAAATTTCAAGGGAGTTTTCTGTTGGCAAAGAATGTGCAGCATTACTTATGATCTGAATTGTGATAAAAATGACTAAGGTGGTTAATCTTATTGCACGAGTCAGATTTCGATCACCCCACTGATACGCTTTATGTTGCAACCTGTACAATTACTATTCGCATATATTTTCATTCTGGGACTTTTTGTGGGTTCTTTCTTAAATGCACTGATTGATCGTCTTGCCACTGGAGAATCTTTGGTTACTTCTACGCGTTCCCATTGTGATTCATGCCAAAAAAAATTAAAAGCATTCGATCTGGTC
>JAGQKX010000034.1 GCA_020429905.1 candidate division WWE3 bacterium | reverse complement strand
AGCGATGCATTAGCTTGTAGAAATGATGATGTTTCTGCCATATAATGCAACAGTTATGAGTTCAATTTGGAATCTTATTTTTATACAACCAATCACTCAGGCACTTTTTTTCTTAAGTGACACAACCGGAAATCTAGGATTGGCAATTATTATTTTAACGATTGCTATTCAGTTAGTTTTATTTCCGTTACGGTTACCATCCTTACGCTCGGCGGAAAAAATGAAAGCGATCAAGCCGCATTTAGATAATCTCAAAGACAAACACAAAGACGATCCGCAAAAAATGCTCCAAGCGCAGATGGATCTCTATAAAGAACACGGGGTTAGTCCTTTTGGCGGAATTTTACCGATGTTATTATCGTTTCCGATTATCATTGCGCTGTATTCAGTCCTTCGTAATGCGATTAGTGCGCAGACCGAAGGAGTGCAGTTCCTTTGGCTCAATTTGACCAAAACCGACCCCTACTACATTCTTCCTATTGTGGTGGTTGTATTTCAGTGGTTTTTAGTTAAAATAAGCTCTACGGCAAATACTACCGGGGGTTCTGGTGACGACATGTCCGAGATGATGCAAAAAAATATGCAGCTCATCTTTCCGTTAATGTTAGGACTGATCACCTTACGAGTTCCAAGTGGTGTAGGCATTTATTTTGTAGTAAGCGCAGTTTTTGCTATAATTCAGCAAGTATGGATCCGCAAACAATTACAGACATCAAAAACTTAACAGAACAACTTTTACAACATCTGGGTGTAACGGGTGAGGTTACCGTTGAAGTCGATGAATCGGCTGTAGTTCAGGTAACGATTAATAGTGCCGAGACTGATTCAGATGAAGATTCAGATACTCACGGGATTCTTATCGGTTATCACGGTGAGACGTTACGTGCGTTGCAACTTGTCTTGAGTCTGATGATTAACCAAGATCGCGAAGAATGGGTTCAGTTAATTGTTGATGTAGATGGGTATCGCCATCGTCGAGATGAACAATTAATCTCTCTGGCCAATCGTATGGCTGAAAAAGTCATGTATCTGAAAGAACCGATTGCCCTTAATCCGATGCCTGCTATCGATCGTCGAATTATCCATATGGCCCTCGCGGACAATGATCAGGTAATTAGTGAATCTTCTGGGCAGGGTCGCGACCGTAAAATAGTCATCTCTCCTAAGTGATAAAAACCCTTTATCATAATCTTTTTTTTGTTCTCCCACTAGTATTCTTTTGGCAAACGAGATTTCCCTTATTTAATCAGTATTATGCGAGTGATTATCTCATTGGCTTTGTGTATGTCCGGGAGTTGGTTATCGCGGCATTTGTTATCACCGGGCTTATTGCTGAACGTAATAAAATAGTCATTTGGGTAAAATCGTTTCGCTGGTTGGTTATTCTGTCTTTAATATTGATTATTACGGCAGGGACATCAAGTTGGTTCGCAATTGTTCCATCGATAGCTGTATATCGCACGGTTTTACTGGTTCTATATGTAAGTTTTTCCTTTGTTTTTTCCTACACGGTTCATTCGTATCATAGGAAATGGGAAAATTGGCTACTATGGTGGTGTGTACCCTTTTTAATCATCGGGGTTCTTGCGGTGTTTGAGTTTGTTCGGGGATATTCTTTGGGCATCTGGATTCTCGGAAATTGGCATTTTTCTACGCTTTCATTAGGAATCGCTAAGATCTCTATTTGGGGACATTCATTTTTACGACCCTATGCCACGTTTCCCCACCCCAATGTTTTGGGAGGAGTCAGTGCCATTTTTTTGTTTTTCAGCCTGTACGTATGGCGACACAGTACCACGAGATTGGTTAGAAGGGTGGCACTTCTTTGTGTTGCCGCTCAGTGGCTGTTAATTCTCATTTCTTTTTCTCGCTCGGCTTGGCTGGGATTATTGTTCTCTATTGTGCTTATTTTTATTGCTAGATTAAGAGACAAACGTTTGGGAGAAGTGATGCTCTTTCAAAAACGATGGGTTGTGTTGGCCTTTGTAGTGTGTGTGATGAGCGCTCCATATATATTAAAATTATTTTCGCTTCACACACCGTCTATAGCTGAGCGTATCTATTTGCTTCGACAGGCGAACACCTTGATAGAGGCAGTGCCGATCACGGGGATCGGATATGGAAATTTTGTAGCCTCGTTGGTCTCTGAATTAGAAAAACTGCCCCCGATAGTATACCAACCGGTGCATAATGTGTGGGTTTTAAGTTTGTCGGAAATTGGCTTGGTGGGTGTGTTTGCGTATTTGTTTATTTGGGTAACAATGATGTTCTTAATATATCGAAAACGTTATATATTAAAAGAATATGTGGTGTTACAAATAATGCTTGTAATATCGTTTATTGGGCTTTTCGATCATTATTTTTGGAGCATTACTATCGGCCAGGCGGTTTGGTGGTTAATTATCGCTATGGGTATGGTGATGTTACAATCAGAAACAGATGAAAAATAGCAATGCTGAGTCGCATAAATCGTTAGTGGTTTACACCGATGGTGGATCGCGAGGAAATCCGGGTCACGGGGCTATTGGCGTCGCGATATATGATGATTCTTCGCGGGATAAGCCATTCTCGACTCACAAACAATATCTCGGCTCATCTCTAACAAATAATGAGGCTGAATATCGAGCGGTTATCATCGCTTTAGAAAAAATTTCTGTTTACCAGCCAGAATCTGTGCAGTTCTATCTTGACTCAGAATTAGTCGTGAAACAATTGGGGGGAGAATACAAGGTTAAGCAACCGCATTTACAGCGTTATTTTAAGGAGATTCAGGCTTTAAGCAAGTCAATTCCTATGCTAAAATTCAATCATGTTCCGCGCAAAGAAAATAAATTGGCGGATAGTTTGGTAAATCAGGCTTTAGATGAAGTTTTAGCCTTGAAATAGATATATGGAATTAAAAACCTTTTTACAATTATTGCGCAAAAACGTATTTTCGATTAGTGTATCGGGAATCGTTATTGCTGCCGCAGTGATGCTTTTTTCGATGCGAATTTCGGATTCGTATGTTTCGATGCTCTCGGTATATGTGCAAAAAATTCCTGAGCAAACGAAACTAGGAGACTATACCTACGATGGATTTTATGTACAGCAAGCAGCTGAATCGTACACGGATACGGTTGTTGGGTTGTTCGAAAGTCCGGCCATTCTCTCCAGTGCGCTTGAAAAAGCTGGTGAATCAGCAGAAGCATCGGATGTTAAGGCGTTTGGTCGGAAAATCACCGTCACCAAAGCAGCTCCGCGGCTTATCGATATTGAAGTCAAAGATGTGTCCCGTGATGAGTCAACGCTTTTAGTAAAATCCCTGGTTGAGGCAGTACAGTCGCGCGTAGTTGGCCTAAACGATCAGCAAAATTCCGGGCTTGATATGCAGATTGATGTGGTTAATCCTGATCCACTGGTAAACTTGATTCAGCCGTTATTGTGGCTCAATACCCTGATAGGGTTTCTAATTGGTCTATTTATTTCGACAAGTATCGTTGTGTTAAAAGATTATTTATTGCACTAAGGTGCAGAAAGTAGCTAACTGCCCATGACAAATAAAAAAGTCCTTATTGCCGGCGTCGCTGGATTTTTAGGTTCACACCTCGCAGACTCGCTTATTGCAAGCGGGCTTAAAGTTGTTGGTATTGACGACTGGACTACTGGCAACAAAGAGAACATTAAACACCTTAAAGGAAATTCTCTATTTGATTTCATCGAAACGAATATTAATCAAAAAATCCCGGACGCATTATTTGACGAAGAGTGGGTAGCCATCATTCATACGGCCAATACAGAAGTGACAATGCCTGGGACAAGAATGGAGTTAAATGAACTGCTTTCTAATTCGTTTGGAGTAAAAAACTTACTCGACCTCGCTTTGCGTACAAAATCCCGTTTTGTGCTGACTTCAACCATAGATCTATATCGTGGTTTGGCCTCTCGGACAAGTGTTTCTCATTATTTTGAAGATTCAGAAGTTTCAAGTATTCTGAGTTATGCAGAGGCAAAACGCTATGCGGAAGCCCTTTGTCAGGAATACGCCACTATTTATGGCATGGATATTAGAATCGCACGTTTGTCAGAAACATATGGTCCCCGAATGAATCTGAATACCCCGTCCTTGCTCTCACGGCTTATCACTGCGGGTTTAAAAGGAGAATCGCTTGCTCTAGAAGAAATCGGGTCTCGAATGCTTTATGCCACCTATTACTCGGACGTGGTCTTTGGGCTTAATAAATTAGCGGTGCGTGATGATATTAGTTTACGAGACGGGATTTTTTATTTGGTTAATGACGAGCAAATTTCCGTGATCAGCGTTGTTCTGACTATTAAAGAGCTTTCTCCAGAGCAGGTGTCTATAGAATTCTTACCGCGGGTTGAGCAGCCGCTTTTTGAACTACCAGACATTGATCTTTCGAGGAGTCGTAACGAGCTTTATTGGGAGAGTAAAGTTTCTTTGCGGGATGGGATAAAACGCACGTTCGAATTTTTTAGTGAACATGCTGAGTATCTTAAGCAAGAGAAACCTCTACCGGTAAAAGCGCTTCAGGTTGAAGAAGAATCTCAGAACAACAAAGAATCTCCTAAAAAAAAAGTTGAACCGGTAGAAATACCTGAAGCGGAGTCAGAGCCGCAGCCACAGGTCGAAGAAGAACTGGTTCAAGACATTATCGAAGATAGTACCGAAAAACTAGAAGCTCCTGCTCTTGAAGAACCTCACGATACACCGCAGCTAAAATCTCCGTCACGATGGCTGTCTTTAAAAAATCGAACTCCTCATTTTCCTATCAAAGGCGTTTCGACGAAAAAGCATAAGACTAATCGAATCAAATTAATCATTTTGATCGTCTTGTTAGCCGTTGGGTCGTGGTTTATTGGGCTTCCCGTTGTAGGAATACTGGGCAACGCGTTATTAACTAAATATCATGTCTCTCGAGCGCAATCGGCACTCGAAAGTGCACATTTCCAAAGTGCAAGTCAACAATTAGATGCTGCCACAAGTAGTTTAGAGAATGTGCATACCTATTGGGGGAAAACGGGTTGGTTTTGGACAATTCTGCGTCAACACGATTCATATGATACTGTTTCGCAGGTTATTGAGGCTGGAAATACGGCAATCAAGGCGTCGTATTGGGGGGTGAATTTTGTTAATGATACACAGCCCTGGTGGGGGCCGCTTGTACGAGGTGAAGATGCGATTGAATATTCACAAGAACGTTCTCCCGAACGATTAGCTAAATCAGAATTGTCCTGGAGATTCTTTCGTCAGAACATCGAACTCAGCAATCAGATTTATGCACAGACGTTAAACAAGCCTCTTTTTAGGCTTGTACGTAACGGAGTTAATGATTCATTTGTTTTACTTCAGAAAGCTGAAGCCTTTACAAAGCTAGACAGCGAATCGTGGAACTATCTGCCTCAATGGCTCGGGTATCAAGGACCACAAAATGCCGTTATCTTGCTCCAAAATAATCACGAAATCCGTGCCGGGGGTGGGTTTATTGGCAGTTATGCGTTGGTTACTTTAGAGAACGGCGTCGTTTCTAAGCTCCTCATTGATGATATTTACAACCCTGATGGTCAATTGGATCAAGATATTCTCAAGACACTCAGTCCAGCTCCAGACCCGGTGAAAACATATTTTAAAACGGAAGGTCTTGGCCTTCGAGATAGTAATTGGTGGCCACATTTTCCTCAGACAGGGTCTCAATTCGCTCGTTTGTATAAAGAAGCTACTGGTATTAACCCACAATGGATAATTGGGATAGATCTTAAGGTAGTGGAAGATTTGCTTTCAGTTGTGGGATCAATCACGTTACCAGGGACAAATGAGCCAGTAGAACCATCAAGCCTATTCGAGAAAGCAGAAATTGCCAGCGAAGTTAATTTCGAGCCGGGTTCTCGTGGTAAAAAAGATTTCCTTACGGAGGTTGCTCAGCAAATTTGGTTGTCACTTTTCCCGTTGCCAGAAGATAAATTGGCTTCCGTTGCTTCGTCGTTTATTTCTAATGTATTAGGCGGGGATATTCAAGCATATGCTACGGTCTCAGAATGGCAGGACGTTATTGAAAATACTGCAATCGCAGGGGCCATACCCCAAACTTCGGGAGATTATCTTTCGGTTATCTCATCCAATGTTGGCGGTAATAAAGCTAATTACTGGGTTACACGAACGGAAGATTATTCGATTTTTGTCGACAGGAATGGAAAACTGCGCGCAAAACTAACAATCTTTTTTAACCATTCAGGAGAGACAGAATCTTGGCCAAATGGACTCTATCGTGATTACCTTAGAGTGTATGTGCCTGAGGGTGCTGTTTTGGCTGAAGCGACAGGCTTTTCGGGTGAATCCGAAACATATACAGAATTTGGGAAGACGGTTTTTGCCGGTTTGGTTGAAGTACCCGTAAATAATAGCCAGGAGATCACGCTCTCATACGCCTTACCAGATTCGATTACGCTCTCTGCTAATTCACCGTATACCCTCTATGTCGATGGTCAAGTTGGGTTATCAACCGAAATGTTTACACTTCGCATGGGGCTTCCGTTATATTTGAAATATGCCAACGCCAGTCCATCAGCGAAAATTGATGATGATCAGTTAGTGTGGGAAAAGGATATCAATAATTTCGAAACCTTCTTTGTTACTGTTTCTGAGCAACAATAAACAGTGACGGTCCCCAGTCGAATCGGTTAAATAATGGAGTGATAAGTTGATCAAACGCTACCAGTAGCGGAGCGGGAATGATCCGATATATCAAGGGGATACGAATATTGGAGACAGAATGGGTTGAAACAAGTTTGAAGCCGTTTTCTTTTAACTTTTCTTCGATATACGAGGGGTGAAATTGATAAAAAATACCCTCTCTACTAATATTGACTGGTTTTGTGTTGACAAGCTCCTTATTGCGGGTAATTTTAGCTTTAATGACATTTTTAAGATGTTTCTTGTTCCCGACTTGCAAGATAATCGTTCCTCCCGGTCTAATGATGCGACTAATTTCGTTCAAAGCTAGGCTTGGCCGCTCTAGATGATGAATAACCCGAATTAATAGTGCAGTATCAAACACCTTGTCGTGAAATGGCATGCTATAGATGTCACCTTGTTGAGTTTCTATGTGATGATAGTTGTTGGTTTCGATGACAGATTGGGCGGTCCTCAGTAATTGCTGTGAATAATCGAAAATTGTAATATGCTTTGCCCTATCAAGATAAACATCGATAAGTCTTCCATATCCGCCGCCGATATCGATTAATTGCTCGCTGAACTTGGGGAGAAGTTTTTTGAGAATTTTTTTCTCAGCTAGGTTGTCATATTGACGATTATCCCAATATCTCCTATAATCGTAACCCGATTGGTCGTAATCAGAGATATCTGCTTTAGGTTGTGATGACATCTGCTAATGGTATCATGACTACTCTGAAATAGACAATCGGTTTTTTACTATTATATGAGCGAATTTACAGATCTAGCAGTACAATCAAGGTCACTTTTTGGAGACAAAGTTAAGCAACTTAGACGTAGTGGATTTGTCCCTGCCAATATTCATGGTTCCGGTATTGAATCCGTTGCAATTCAAGTTGAAACGCCAAATTTGATCAAATTGGTATCTCAAGTCGGTGAATCTGAAATAGTTACCATTACGATTGAAGGTGAAAAAGACACTCGTCCAGTTCTGATCAGCGAAGTTCAGAAAGACCCCGTGTCTTATGATGTTTTACATGTAGATTTTCGCCAAGTCGACTTAACCAAAGAAGTTACCGTAGAGGCTGAAATCAAATTAGAAGGTGAACCGGCCATTCTCAAAACCGGAAAAGCCATCCTCTTAGAGCTCTTAGACACATTAGAGGTAACGGCCCTACCAAACAAACTTCCAAGCGAGATTATTGTTG
>JAGQKX010000033.1 GCA_020429905.1 candidate division WWE3 bacterium | reverse complement strand
TTCACTTTTAACTCATCAATAATTTTAAGATAGGTATCCTGCCAATCGAGCCCCAGTTCTTGGGCGTATCGGTTACTAAAAGTAATCCCGTAATTAAAATGATCGGGAGTTTTTGGGCGGAGAATAATAAATACGATAAAAGGCGTGATTAAAAGGAAGAACAACACAAGCACGATAATTTTGACCAATCTGAGTGACCAAAGCTTTTTGACAAGCGAAACTGCCTGATGAAATTGTTTGTGATACCAGGATTTTTTTTCAAATGAATGCGCTACTTTTTTTGTTTTTTTTCGAGCAGAACCCAAGAAACTCATGGCAGTGTTTAATTTACTTCTACTGTATTATTTTGACACACTTTGGCGTAATAATAAAACGATTGTCGCGGTTTTCGAGCCAGGTTATGTTCGCGATCGATCTCTACCAACCCAAATCTCGGCCAAAATCCCTCATGCCATTCATAGTTATCCATCAATGACCAATGGAAATATCCCCTGAGATCAACGCCGCTTAAGATTGCTTGACCACAAGCAATGAGCATATCTCGCAAAAAATGTTCCCGGTACCGATCCGTCGCATCGGCCAGTCCATTCTCTGTGATATAAATCGGAACTTTATATTTCTTTAATTTTTGCAAAATTTCTCCCAGTCCTCCGGGATTAATCCACCACCCCATATCGCTCACGTAGTCGTTAGGATTATCAATACGAAGATAGTGAAGACGCTGCGTGAAATAATAATTGAGTCCCAAAAAATCTATCTTCCCCATAAGTGGTAACAGGAAAAAATCATCATTAAGATAATTAAGAAATCGAGCTGCAGCCCGATCAATAAGGTTGGATGCAAACGGGTTTGTGTCGTACCAGACAATGTTTTTCGCCAGACCAACTGGTGTATCGCAAATCGTCTTGATGGCATCGTAGGCGCTTCGGTGTGCACGCATCAAATTTATTTGAACATAATACGAAAGCCACGGGTTACGAAGATTAGGAGGCCAGGTGCCATCAGTATACGATTTGAGCGCATAAACTTGAGGCTCATTGATGGTGATGAAAGCATCCACGTAATCAGAAAACTCTTCGGCACACACTTGAGCATATTGACGGAAAATCGCAACCGCATCCCGCGCATGCCACCCTCCGCGATCGGCAAACCACACCGGACTCGTGAAGTGATGCAAGGTTAGAAATATTTGCAATCCGCGTTCTCTCGCTGCCATGAACATTTTTTTATAATGGTCAATCGCCGTCTGATCATAGACATCAATTTTGGGTTGAATTCGAGCCCATTCAACAGACAACCTAATCGCGTTCGTGTTAAATTCTTGGCAGATATCAAAATCTTCTTCATATCGGTTATAAAAATCACAGGCTTCGTTGGAAGGTTCAAGCGGGTACTTTCGATCAGGAGTTTTTGACTGTTCCCAGCGCCACCAATCATTGTTTTTATTGTTTCCTTCTACTTGATGGGCGGCAATAGCCGTGCCCCATAAAAAAGAATCCGGAAATGAATATTGGTCTGACATAATTACACTATACCGTAGAAGATATTCCTTGACTACGCAGATTCTTCATGATATATTTGACCCATAACAATATCGCCTTGGTCTTTACCGAGTGCCTTTAAGAAATGGTTTCGAATTTTCGAACTTAAAGCTACAAAGAAGTAAAGACATTTATAACCGGCCAGTTTAGTACGGCCGGTTTTTTTAGTTTTAAAATAAACCTACTTACCCAGTAACCGGCCTGACACAGCCGGTTTTTTATTTCCGGCAACGAACCTTAATACAGTAACTAATTAATACTAAGTATCTTATACATTTTCAGTTATGTATTACCAACCACGCTATACGCTATAGGTTGATAAAATGACGAGTAAAATGTATAATTCTGCCCAAAATTTGCAATCTCACAATGACTTGAGAAAAGCAAAATGATGTACGTTAACAATTGATCATTGATAGAATATATGCCCATTGGTGGGGATTAAATGCTTGTTATCAAAACATGCATTTTGTTCCCCTCAATGGGAGCTGGCTTAGGTCAGCTGAAAACATTACCCTATTTTTTTATTTGCTATAACCATACGATCACTGTGGTATTAGCCTTTCTCGAAACAATTATTCTACTTAACGTCATTGTTATATGAATACTGTGTCGAGATCGTTTTTGTGATCAATTGGCTATTCAAGCCCAGTGTCAGGACAAAGGCTGACCCTGCCCTACTATTTAAGTAGCGGAACTCGTTCGTTAAGGGTACGAACCGCAACATCTGTATTATCTGGCAGAGTTTTTCTCACGACTGGTTTAAATAACAGTCACTAGGTAACAACAGATAATGCAATCATGGTAAACACAGAGTCTGTCCTCTGTGAACCCACTTACAAGAGTAAGTGCACCCAACCTATGGGTGAAAAATCCAATTTCGAAGTGATTGAAATTGGTGCTGACGGGTAACCTGAAGCATGTAGTCCTCTATCTAACACGTTTGTTAAAGGAGTAAGAACCATGTTAGTAATTTTGGAAATCCTGTTCATGGCACTCGTTGGCTTAATCGTTGGCTACGGTATAAGCTTGGTCGCACGTGCTAAAGGTAGTGATCGTTGGGTTATCGGCGGAATCTTCGCTGGTATCTTCGTCGCTATCGTCATGCCAATCACGAACACGATCATCGGTTGGCAGGTTGATTATTGGCTGTATCAATCCATGGAGTTGGGCCAGGTCTGGCTCACCCGGTTTTGGTACCAATGGGGCTTGTTCGGAGCGGGACTTGTCATCTCGACTTTTGTTATCGCCCTGAACGTGTTTATCGCTGGTGCAGCAATTCCTACGAAGCTGCCGACTGGACAAAAATGGCTTGTTATTCTTGGTTGCGTTGTGGTTGGCATTGGCTTTGGTCTTGCCTCAAAAGGTAACTGGGATGAAATCTTGCTGTTTTTGAATCAGGTTCCGGCAGGAGTCACGGACCCCCTCTTTGGCGTTGACGTGAGTTGGTATTTATTTACCTACCCGTTCTATAGCCGGATGCTGGGGTGGGGATTTTTCCTCCTAATCGTGACCGGTATTGCCACAGCCAGTGTTTATTTGCTCCAGGCTCAATTAACCAACTCAACTAAGGTGAAAGAAGAAACGAACGCATCGTTAATTCGCCACCTGGGTATTCTGGCCGCCTTGTTTTTCGTGCTGGTTGCTGGCTACTGGCTGTTACGCCAGATGGCCCTTCCGTTGAACGGCTGGTCGGGATCTGGATATGCCGGTGAAATGATCAACGGCGCTGCTTATGTAGATATCCATTACACCAACAGTGCTTTGGGAATGATGCCCTGGCTCAGTTTGGTCATCGCCCTGGCCTGCCTTGTTGCTGGCTTCCGCCGCAATGGGTCATGGTTGGTCGGTGCCATCAGCGTTAAAGCTGCTTTCTTTGTTATCGCCCTGATGATTATTCCATGGCTGACATGGACATTCTCCGTCCGGCCCGATGAATACAATAAGGAAAGTGACTATATCGTTTGGGACAACAAAGGTTCCTTAGCCGCATATGGTGTGAGTGATAACTTCCGGGAAGAAGACTTTCCTGTTGAACCACTTTCGGCCGACGATGTCGCTACGGCTCCCGACGGGATCTTCGACAACATCAGACTGATGGATCCGTTCGAAGTGTTCCTCCCGAACGCGCAACAAGACCAGGAAATCCGCACCTACTACTCTTTCTTAGACGCTGACATCGCCCTGTATCAATATGAAAACGGTGATGTAGTCCAGGTAATGAGTAGTGGTCGTGAAATGTGCCAGGACGAGATTCCGACTCAAACGTGGGTAAATGAGCATTTGGTTTTCACTCATGGACAAGGCCTAACCATGGCCGGCGTTCATGACTTTGATACCGAAGGTAATATGGGTTATCTGGTAACGGGTATTCCTTCTCAAGGACCATTCACAGTACCGCAAGAAGCTATCTATTACGGCGAGTGTAGTGAACAATTCATTGTGACCGGCACAAGCGTGAAAGAGGTTGGTCCTCCAGACCCTGCGGGTGGATGGAAAGAGGTCGAATACGACGGTGAAGGCGGCGTACTCTTAGGTAGCGGCTGGAAACGCCTGGCGTTTGCAATCACTTTTAATGATTTCACTCTGTTGATTTCTGACAAAGTTGACGCATCTTCCCGGGTCCACTTCCAACGCAACATTCAAGAACGTATGTCCGACTTGTTGCCGTTTGCCTGGCTTGATTCCGATCCCTATCTGGTTGCGCCTGAAGGTTCAGAGCACCTGGTTTGGATTTGGGATGCGGCTGTCACGGCCGAAAATTATCCGTACGCCGACACTGTATCAATTGGAGATGGTCTTTTCACTGACCACATTCGGTATCTTCGCCCAAGCATCAAAGTAACATTGGATGCATACACTGGGATACCTGGAATCTACCTGGTAGATCCTACAGACCCAGTGGCAACAACCTGGTCGAAAATATTCCCGAATTTGTTCCAATCCGGAAGCAAGTTGCCGGAAGACCTGTCATTTTACATTCGTTATCCTGAACAGGTTTTCATCAAACAAGCTGAAATTTTGGAACGACATCATATGGTCAATCCCCTCCAACTGTACAACGGTGAAGACTTATGGGTCATCGCCAGCGAACAAATCGGTGAAGAAGTAACGCAAACAGCTCCACGCTACGTCTTTACAACGCTGCCTGGTGAGTCGCGCCCAGAATATGTCCTTGATTGGTCATACACACGGCACGACAAACCAAACGGAGTTGGCTTGCTTGTCGCCCGGTCAAGCCTGGAGAACTACGGGGAACTTGTCCTGTACAAATATCCTGTAGGCGAGTCTGTTACCGGCCCGGCGCAATTCGAAAGCCTGATCAACCAAGATCCAGAGTTGGGCGCTCAGCTCACACTCCTTGGCCAACAAGGTAAACGGATTGTTCGTGGCAACCTGATGACCTTACCGGTCGGAGATACATTGCTCTATGTCAAGCCGATCTACGTCGGTTCAACGACACAAGGTGGCACCAGCCTTCCACAGCTACGGTTCGTGGTGGTTGGGTCTTCTGACCGCCGGATCAAATTCGGCAGAACATTGAACGAAGCCTTAGCTAAGCTTTCGCAAGAAGGTGTCATCACCGAAAACGATGTTGAGGAAGTGAGCGTTCCCTTTGAACCTACCTTCCCCATTAGTGGTACGGTACCCATTACGGGAACCAACACCACGAACACCTGCGACGTTCTTTGGCTCCAACTCCAAACGGCCGCAGCTAACCGCAATCGCGAAGACGCTGCCCGGATCAGTACCGAGTTGGCATTAAACTGCCCGTAACAATTAACCCGCGCTAACCAATAGCGTTGGTCCCAGACCGTGTCCTTCTTTCGAGGGGGGCACGGTTTTTTTATTGTCTAAAATTAGTAATCAATCTGGGTATTTGGAAGGTCGATTCTGAGATCCTGGATGATCTCTTCTGGAAGTGGGTTGCCGGAAAAATCGATTCGTTTCACATTTTGCAGATTAGAAATTTCATTCGGCAATGTACTAATATTGTTGTTCGAAAAATCTAATTCCTCTAAATTCTGTAATTGGCCAATTTCAGCAGGAATTCCCGTTAAATTATTTTCGGAAACATTAAGTGTTTTGAGATCCTGGAATTTTCTAATCTCAGCGGGCAACGCATCTAATTTATTATTTCTAAGATTGAGCGTCTCTAATCTTGTCAGCCCGCCAATTTCTGAAGGCAAGGTTTGCAACTGATTGTTAGACAAATCAAGAGAGGTCATCGAGGTATTCGAAAGAAGCTCTTTTGGAAACGTGCTCAGCCCTGAGCTACTTTTATCAACAATCTTCAGGGAGTTGTCTGAACCGACTGATTGCTGCACTGAGTCAAAAAACGGTACGCCTGACTGCGCATAATAGACCGCCACTCCAATCAAAACGATAACAATAGCAATAGCAATTTGTTTGAAATTCATATATTTATCATAGCACGATCAAAACTAATCTGTGCCTAAAAAAAGATAAGATACACAATCCCTCCGATTAACATAAGTGACAATACAATTGCCGCGGCAATCGCCGGCTTCCCTGGTCCAACGAAAACTTCTGTCGGAACCGTTTCCGTTACCGCTAATCCATCTTCCTGAGGAGACGCCACTTCATCTGCTGGAGTCTGAGAAGAAACGTTAACATCAGGATCAGCCGGAATTATTGGAGGTTGTGTATCAACTGCTGCTTGAGGAGAAGTCTGACCCAGAAGACTGTCAAGATGAGTGCTGACGACGTCTTCTTCCCACCCAGCTTTGATCAAGCTATCTTTGAGCTTTACGACGTCTTCTCCCCGATCTAACTCCTGCTGAATGTAGAAAACTAATTTTTCGTTCAAACCTTCCTGAGCCATACCTTTATAATACACTAGAATTTGTAGATTTCTAAGCGTACGCTACTGATTATTCCAAATCGACCACGCTTCTTTTTCTTGATTATCTTTTGTAACCAAACCCATGCCATTAAACGGCTGCCCGATTTCTGAATCATACATAAACGACCAAATCCGTAGCTCGGGATGCAACTCATCAGTTTCCCTAAAAAAATATGCGACGAACGCTGCCTGTTCCGCCTCTGAACGCTCCCAGCCCGTTATCTCCGGGAGACTAGACCACCCAATTTCTACAAACGCAATCGGTTTGTCTGTGTGCGTTCGTATCTCAGAGTAAAAATCGTTAGGAATCTCTGATAATTTTTGGTAGATAATCCCCGGATAGGTCGTAAATCCAATCAGATCAGCATCAGGAAATCGATCAATCATCTCCCACTGTGATTGACTCACGTCATTGGTTCCGCCATATAACCCTCCATTAAGACCCTTCATACGCTCCAATTGAAAGATGGTAAATATCTTAGTCTCAGGTGAGACCGCTTTGACACTCTGGTAGATTTCGGGAAAAACAGTGACAAGATCTTCGAATACATCTTCTTCAAACAGATTTATTTCTACGCCAATGGCTAAGTACGGCGGCTGTTCTTTTTTAGCAAAGTCTACAATCAAGTCTTTATGGGGTGGATAGACCAGTATGACGGGGGTGTAGTCATACGCAGCGGAGAGCTCAGTTACGACAGTAGCCGCCGGGTCGTCTTTGGCTAGATCCTGAGTATCCCCTGCCCATGAAACCGCGTTCGATGACTCACTTACTCGGTTAAAAAATTCCAAAAAATCAGCCTGATCAAATGATCGAGGTGAAAGTGAAAATCCTTTTAGCATGACCGGATCGTTCACTGATGCTGGCGCGTTTTTATCCTCATCTTCAATGGAAGTATGCTTATTTCCTGAGGCAATGGCCACAGCAATCGCAATAACAATGACCGTCAGTACCCCAAACGAGACCTTCTTCATACACCAATTTTACCAAGTATTTTCAGTCCAAAACAGTATAATAAGTATCATGGAATGCCCCCGATGTCATTTATTATTAAAAAAAATTCTCGTCGATGAAAATATCTACTACAAATGTCCCCAATGTGAAGGTACCTTAGTCCACGCAGACCGACTTCGTTCTTTAGCGGAATACACAATCTTAGAGCTACATATTCCTGAGCAGCCAATCAACCCAAATCACCAAGAAGAAGTCATCTCTCCCTTTGCCTTAAAAGAACAAGCCATTACCTGCCCATACTGCCAGACGGAAACGCAACTCGTTAATTATGGTTACGACTCAAATGTGATCATCGAAAAATGTCCTGCTTGCAATACTGTTTGGCTTGATAAGGATGAACTTCTTCAAATCGCTAAGCATCTCCGCGGTAATACTACCCTTCAGCGATATGGAGCGGCATTGGCAGATGTCACGGAAGAACAGGTTCGAGGGGCTGAAGAAGACCAGCCGAATTTTATTCCAGCAGCCGTCCAAAGTACGATCATTCCTGTTCCAATCGGCGATGAACGAGCGACTAAACACCCGATTATTGTCTACACGATTATTGGTATCACCTCGCTTTTATTTTTCTGGCAAACGTTTAGCGGGACTAATACTGAAAACGTTTTTTTGACATACGGATTCGTCCCGGCTCTCGCTTCGAATGGAGAACGATTGTTTACCTTGGTTACATCTTTATTTTTTCACGTTGATATTTTTCACT
>JAGQKX010000032.1 GCA_020429905.1 candidate division WWE3 bacterium | reverse complement strand
AATTTCGGATGAATTCTAACATGCTAACAATACCGTAACAACCTATAGCCAAGGTGGGGATTTAGACACATAGGAGTAATTATTTAATATTTGCTATCGTGATGACTTTTAAAGTGTTTTTTGGGTATTAATGATATTCAATATAAGATTAATTTCTATTCAAAATAGGGTTACGGGGTGCGTGATTTTTGGATTAACCATGTATTTGAAGGCTGACAGCTTGTACTAAAGTAATTATGTCTATTACATGAATCATGCCAACAAACATAGCGCAGTCAGATATTTTGGTTAGAAAAATTATTCTTGAACCGTGAGATCAATGTTGGGGAGTGAGAGGTCATCGTCGATTTTATCTAGATCATTTAGATCGTCGGACAAATCATTAACTTCTGTGGTGGCTTCGTCAATGACTTCCTCTTCGCTTCCTGTGGGAATCGGGCTTGGTGTTGGATATGTCGTGATGCTTTCCATTGTTTCCATGGTGTCGTCGGTAGTCTCCTGAAGGCGTGATTGCTGGAAAAGATAAATAGCGACAACCAGCATCGCAATGACAGCCAATCCTAGGACGAATTCAATTCCAGTAAATCCTTTTCTATTCGATTTCATGTAAATACCTGTTTTTTTCATGGGCAGCGTTTCCGAAAATTTATTTTTCGGGTGTATCTAATTCTCCGAGTGCTTCTTTGGCACTAATAATAGCTTCTCGTAAATCTTCGTATGCGTCTTTTAATAATGTTTTTGCTTCACGTAATTTTGCCATACCGGCATTGTAGGTAGCTGTGGCATCGACATCATCTGAGCCAATGGTATTAAAGAGTGCGACGGCCTCGTCGATTAATTCCTGGGCCTGAGCCATGGCTGTTTCGAAATTTGCCAGAGCAGTGCGTACCTCGGTGAGATCAACGTCATGGTTGGCTTCAATCTCGTCTAATCGAAGGGCGAGCCGTTCAGCGGGGCTTGAAAGTTTATCGAGGAATTCTTGGAATCGTCCTGCCACGTTTAAGCCCACGTATTTTCGGTGCTCACCGTTATAATCCTGCCAAATCTCTTTGGCAAACGTTGCTTGCGATCGAAGATCTTCGAATGTTTCGGCTGCTTCAACCTGACCTTTCATCTCTTCGAGCTGATTTATGTAGGTATCCAGTTCAGCAATTGCAGCAGCTTTTTGTTCATCAGAAAGTCCGAGGCTATTGTTTGTCTTGTCTTTAAGTGATTCAAGGTAAGTGATGATACGATCAACCTGATCAAGAATATGTTCTTTGGCGCGCGCTAAGGCATCTTCTTTAGCTTCATCGATGTTTTCGCGAACCTCTTCTTTTTTCTGAGCCGCTTCGGTAAGTTTATCGTTGTACTGCTCTCGGTACTCTTCCTTTTTTTGAGCGGCTAAGGTGAGTTGTTCGTTATACTTTTCTTGGAATTCTTCTTTCTTTTGAGCTGCCTGGGTAAGCCGAGCCTGATACTGTTCTTGATATGATTTGGTCGTGTCAGAAGAGGGGGCAGTGTAAGAGTCGTTGTGTGTCTCTTCTGCAAAAACATACAGCGGTAACGACGATGAAGTCACAATGGCAGTGGCAATGATGGAAACTGAAGTGAGTTTCTTTCGGGTCGTCATTAACTACATACTAGGTTTCTTTTGGGTGACTGTCAATGTCAAAAATTTGCTTGCTAATGGGTGAAAAACTCAGTACTATCATACTAATGAGACTGCCCCGTTATACGACGAACAACGCCGGATTTACCTTCATCGAAATTATTATGGCCGTTGGCCTCCTCATGCTCGTTTTTGCCTTTTACGATCAAATGGTTCAGACGGTTATTTTTACCAATCGTGGGCGCTTCGATGATATCGGTCGTTCAGTTGCTGTAGAACAATTAGAGATATACCGAGCAACCGATTTCAATTTACTCAACGATGGATCGTTTACGATCACTGATTCAGATCTGAACTATCTCCCTCAAGGAAGTGGAACGGTGGTGGTGGCTGACTACGGAGGAACGGATAGTGGCATAAAACAAATTACCGCGACAGTATCATGGCTGGATCGGGGAGTGACACGCGATGTCACGTTGACCACGTTAACGACCGCAGGAGGGGTTGGAAAATAATGATGTCAAAAAACACTGTACGTACAACTATGGAGTCAGGGTTCACGTTTGTAGAACTTCTCTTGGTTATGGCTTTGATTGGGGTAATGACTGGATTCTTAGCGAGCCTTTTTCGATCGAGTGTTTTTCTTTTCCAAAACCAAGATCTTGAGATCCAGGTCATCGAAGAAGCCAACTACCTTAACAGTTTTATGTTGGAAAATCTTCGCGATGCAGAAGGTGTAGAGACGACCATTACCGATGGAAGTGACACCTTTACCTCCGGTTCAGATGAGATTATTGTTCGGCTTCCAGCCATTGATGGAAGTAGTAATCCAATTCCAGGAATATATGATTATTACGTTATGTATCAAAGTTCGAGCAGCCCAGGTGATCTTCGGTGGCGGCTTATTCCAGCGGGTTCAAGCAACAGGGTAGCGTTTGATAAGTTAGCGGGTGAAGAAATCACCGCCATGTCGTTTTCGTACGATACGATGATTCCAGCAGAAGCGAGTTTTGTTACCGTCACTTTTACGCTAGAAAAATCAAATTCATTCAGAACGATTGATATTAGTCGCTCAACGAGTGTCAATCTAAGAAACCAATAACGATGACAGCTAAAAAAATGAACCAATCTAACCAAATGATGCTCACCTCCAATGATGGAGCTGTTCTCGTGTTAGTGGCGATTTTACTAGCTGTATCAATTGTCTTAACGGGATATTTGTGGGAACGTGTGGCGAATTTTGTGAATTCAGAGAACCAAGCCCATCTTGATGAAGAAATCCTAGCTATTACGGAAGCAGGCTTAGACAAAGCTATTTGGTCGCTTAATGCTAACGATGCCTATGCCGGTGAAACGTCGACTTCGTTTGGGGACGGTCAATTTACCATCAGCGTTGTTTCGATAGATAGCAATACTCGCCAAATCACTGCCACGGGATATATTCCTGATTCTGTGGATCCGATTGCCCAAAAAACTATTTCTATCGAGGCCCTCAAATCAAGCAGCACGGTCAATTTTAGCTATGCGATGCAATCCGCCGCGGGGGGAATTACCATGTACAATAATGCCGGTGTTAACGGTGATGTCTATAGCAACGGATCGATCTACGCCTCAAACAATGCTTTCGTTAATGGAGATGTTTGGATTGCCGGAGGTTCGTCGGCTCCCACAATTAATCAATCACACGAAACAAACAATGGGAGCTATCAGTTTGGTCATAGTTCTCAGTATCGAGATATCGCTCAGAGTTTTGTTCCGACAACGACAGGGACAATAAATGAAGTTGAAGTGTATCTCAGAAAACAAAGTAATCCTTCAAATTTGACGTTACGTATTGCTCCAGATGACGGGGGACAACCTGATGACTCAGATATTGCCAGCGGTACATTGCAGTCTTCATGGGTAACCAGTAGTCTAAGCTGGATTTCGGTTGACTTAACATCAACTCCAACACTCAATGCGGGGCAAACATACTGGATAATCCTTGACGGAGGAAATAATTCTAGCCGTTACTATTATTGGGGATCAGATAGTGCTCAGGGATACGCCAATGGTCAGGCGATGCGGTCTTCAAATTGGAATAATCAAAACTGGTCATCCATAAATCGTGATCTCAACTTCCGAGTGTATATGGGCGGGACAAGCGGAAATGAGTTTGATGGAGCACCCAATGTTCACGTTTACGGAGATCTTCATGCCAATCATATCCAAGACGTTACTATCTCAGGAGATGCATACTACCAATCAATCAATAATGCTTCCGCGACGAATTATTATCCTGGTAGTACAGATCCATCTGAGTTAGATTTGCCGATATCCGATGCTGATGTGCAGCAATGGAAAGATGATGCGGAAAACGGCGGAACACATTCTGGAGACTACACGGCGTGTCCGTCAACGATAGGACCAATGAAAATAACCGGCAATCTTATTTTGGGGAACAATTGTACATTGACTGTGACTGGAACTTTATGGATAGAAGGAAATATGACTTCTGGAAATACAGTAACCATTAACCTTGACAGCGGGTATGGGGCAAACGGTGGGATTATTATCGTAGATGGAGATATTACCCCTGGTAATACGTTGGATATTAATGGGTCGGGACAATCGGATAGTTACGTCATGCTTATTTCCACTAATGCGACTTCAACTGCTATTTCAACGAATAATAATTTGACGGTTGAGGGGATCTTATACGCGATGAATGGAACGTTAGATATGCGAAATAATGTGATTGCAAATGAGGTTGTAGCACAAGAATTGATCCTTCAAGACAATGTAGTAATCAATTATAACCAAGGTCTGACCAACGCCACATTTTCGTCAAGCGCTTCTGGGTCGGGTTGGGCGATGAGAGATGGTACGTGGCAGCAGCAATAGTCTATATTTTAGATTTTCGCCATCCGGATTGCTGTGCTTCTTCTTCGGTACAAAAATATTTTTCTCCAGCTGATTCATCTATTTGGGTTTGAGTGTAATATCGCTGTCCAGGAAGGTGATAGACTTTCTCTCCGTTTATTGAAATATTCCCCTTAATTGAACATTCGCCGACATCTTGAACTCCTTCAACCTTTGCTTCGAGATCGCATGAACCCCACAATCCTCGTTCATGTATCTGAGCTTCTTCTTCAAGTGCACTTAGCATAGCCTGTTGGCTAACATCAGGTGGGTATGGGGTCGCCAGGGCAAATCCGTTTTTAACGAGGGATTCATTAATAGATATGCCATCGACATATACATACCGAAGGAGACGACCGTAGCGGTCAGTTTCTGAGACGTCTTTTTGCATTTCTATTTGTTTCCCCAATACTAGTCGGCTGTTTTCTTGGGTGGCCGCTTCAGCGTAACATTCAATCGGTGAGGACATTTCTGGCGCATCGATGCCAATATAGCGTACTTTGTATTTTCCATTCACTTCAATCGTATCTCCATCGATGATTCGAGTGACGAAGAATGTGCCATTATCAGGTGCCGTCGCTGTAGGGTTATTCTCCACGGGACTCGTGAGGGTGAGTAATGCGGTGAGCAGAGCAAGGATTCCAAAACTAAAGGCGAGCGAGATAAATTTTTTCTCATCTGAGAAGGGAAAAATATTCTTTCGAGATGTCATATTGACTATAGTATAATGGCAAGTAACATGCCAAAGAAAGAATCAACTGCATCGGGATCGAATATTTTAGGAGCGCTCATCGGAATCGGTATTATCATTAGTATTATTGTGGCCGGTCTATACATTCTTAAGATCACCGGTGATGATGGAGGCGTCGCCGTAAACGAGAATGCTGAACCGACTCCAACCCCTGCTCCTCGCTATGTATCTCTCGTTTTAGATAACCTTCCCACGCTTGCTAACGGACACTATGCCGCGTGGGTAGTCGGACTGAACAGCACTTACCAAGTGGGTGAATTTAATGTTAACGAATCAGGGAAATTAACCACACTCGATGGAAACGAAATCGCTGAGAATGAATTTATTTTGGGTGATTTCTCCGAAACACCCGATGAGGTAATTGTCACAATCGAGGTAGGGGATACAAATGTTTCTGAGCCGTCAGCTACAGTGCTGATGCGTGGTAAGTTACAAAATGGTATTGGAGCTATGGAGTTTTCGGCGGTTGATCTCTCCGCTGCTGAAGGGACGTTTGTCTTAGCGACACCCACAAATGGGGCAGATACAGATGAAACGAGCGGTATTTGGTTCATTTCACTAAACGATGATAAGACTGAAGAATCCGCCGGGCTTACAGTACCGACCGCTCCTGAGGGGTGGCAATATGCTGGTTGGGTTGACTATAACGGGGTTATTTTAGAAACCGGCAAATTTGTTTCTCCGAATGCAGCTGATTTTTTGGGATTATACAATGGCGACCAAGACGCTCCACCATTCCCCGGAGAAGATTTTATCAACAATGCTCCTAACACTATTGAGTCAGGTTTTCCCATTGCATTACCTTCGGATAATACCCGTGTTTACGTGACACTCGAACCGATCAGTGAAGAATTTGCAGAAGAAACATTAGGACTAGAAGTATTTAGTGCAAACGTCGCGGCGGATGCCCAACCGCAAACAAACTACTCTTTTGAACGTGTGTATCAGGATAACTTTCCGTCCGGTTTAGTCGTCATCCGATAGCCGATTCAACTCCCAACCGATACACTGACTAATACTAATCAAACAACCATGGTTTCAGAAAATGATTTTTCAACACCAATGATGAAACAGTATGCCCACATCAAGGCGCAGTATCCTGATACGTTACTGTTTTTTCGGCTCGGTGATTTCTATGAACTTTTTATGGAGGACGCAGAGACTGGAGCAGAAGTACTCGATATCACGCTTACGGCTCGAGATAAAGGCTCTGACGGTAAGATACCGATGTGCGGCGTGCCATTTCACGCGGTTGACTCGTACATCAGTCGGTTAGTTGCGGCAGGTTACAAAGTAGCCATCTGTGAACAAATTAGCAGTGCCGATGATGCTACCGGTATTGTGGAGCGAGATGTCGTACGCGTCGTTACTCCTTCAACGATTCTTGACGAAAATGCCGTACCTCGAAAAGAAACGAATTACCTCATGGTGTTGGATATCGATCCAAACATCAAATCTCAAACCATAGGCGTGGCTTTTGTAGATTTGGGAACCTCTGACTTTCAAATTGTGGAAATTGCCATTGATGCTGATCGCCGGGCGCTTGAGGATCTGGTGACTAAATTCACCCCCAAAGAGTGCATTATTTCTCCTAAAAATTATGAGAATGTGCGTTTTATCTCCTGGCTAAGAAAATTTCCTGGTTTGAATATTTATCCGTTTGGCCATTGGCGAGAGTACGCTACCGATCCCGAATCGTATCTACGTAAAATCTATGAAATCGCCTCAGTTGAGGGGATTGGCCTTAAAGATTCAGAAAAACTCCAACGCGTAACTGCCTTGGCGGTGGGCTACCTCAATGAAACTCAGAAAGGAAGGGTCCACCATCTCTCGAAACCTCAAAAATATCATATGGAGCAATATCTCGAAATGGACAGCAGTACGATATTTAATCTTGAATTGTTTCACACCATACGGGAAGGTGACCGAGAAGGTTCGTTGCTCTGGCTCCTTGATAAATCGAAAACGGCTATGGGGGGACGGTTGCTTCGTCACTGGATCGTACGCCCATCACGAGTGCGAGAAGAACTTGTGAGCCGGCACGATTTTGTGGAATACATGTTTAGTCGAAATAGCTTTCGTACACAAGTACAAGACTGGTTAGAGTCTGTTCTCGATATTGAACGCATTTTGGGGCGGTTGAGTGTCGGTACCGGGAACGCGCGCGATTTGGTTGGACTACGCCAGTCATTAGTCGCGATCAAAGAAATTATTGGTGAAACAAATCAGCACGAAGTCCCGCTATTTAAACTTCTCGGAGAAGCGTTCACGACACGTGTGACTAATATTTTATCGCTCATCGAAAAATCAATTCTCGATGAACCATCTGCCCTTATGAGAGAGGGGAACATGATCCGAGATGGATACTCAGAGGCGCTTGACGAACTTCGCTCAATCAAGAATACCGGCCAAGGGTATTTGGATCGATTTCTCGAAGAACAGAAACAAATCACTGGAATTCCAAACTTAAAAGTCGGTTCGAATAAAGTCTTTGGTTTTTACCTAGAGGTTTCAAAATCACACACAGACAAAGTTCCTCCTCAGTACGTTCGTAAACAAACGCTCGTCAATGCAGAGCGATATATCACGCAAGAATTAAAAGAATATGAGGATAAAGTGCTTGGAGCTGAAGAAAAAATCAGCGAACTTGAATACGAATTAGTTCAACAGGTCATTGAAAAAGTATTGTCCGATACGGCAGATTTGTTTACGCTCAGTAAAATTATTGGAAAAATTGATGTGCTGACAGGGTTCGCTGAGATTAGCGAACGAAACAATTACGTTAAACCGATGCTCTTTGATGACGATCGTCTCGTTTTGGAAGATAGCCGTCATCCGGTAATCGAGCAGTTACTCGAAGATCAATCGTTTGTGCCTAATGATGTTTCTATGGATAGTGAGACTCGTCAAATCATACTATTAACCGGACCCAACATGGCCGGTAAAAGTACCTATATTCGTCAGGTTGCTATCTGTGCTTTGATTGCCCATTTGGGTTGTTTCGTACCATGTAGAAAGGCAGAAATTGGTATTGTGGACAAACTGTTTAC
>JAGQKX010000031.1 GCA_020429905.1 candidate division WWE3 bacterium | reverse complement strand
TTAGTGGTAACTAACCACCCGTCAGTTGACAGCAACAACAACACGATGAGACCGGCTTGTGGTGAAATCGTTTTCCATACAAGTACGGTAATCATGACGATTGCCAGCACTGAAGAAAAAACACTCACCATTCGCGCGGCCACTAGGCTGTGATTACCGGTGATGGTAAACCATTCAGCAACAAGCTGAAAACCAAACGCCGGGTGGAATAGTGCAACTTCAGGATCTCCGCCAAGCTGACCTTTTATACCAGGATATCCGTTTTCAGAAATGAACTGAGAGACTTCCCAATTCACGGGCTCATCAACTTCAATCCCAACATGATAGATCGCTGTAAGACGAAGACCTACCGCCAACACCAAAAGTACTAAACCATACATGACGTGTCGTCGGTTCATCATGTTCCTCCTCCACCGCCGAGTATGGATATAAGGATTATCCGTAATGACTTCAAAAAACTTGCCAGCCATCCGGGGATGTCACCTCTGAGTATCGTGCTGATCCAATACCCAATGATCCACAATTCTATTTGGTACAAAACCAACGGTGGAAAAAAGAGCGCGCGCCATTCATTGGCGATAATGGCGTTATACACTCCAAGCCCTAACAGCATACTTACTGTGAGAGACAATAAAGCATAGAGTGCCATCACCCAATCAAAGATCAATCCGATAGAAAGCAGAAACGACAATCCAGCCAACTGCGTCGCAGTAATGATTACCGCCAGCCGATGACGGCGTTGGGCAAATTCATTATCTGGGAGCTGAAGGATAAATTGACGAGCTGCCATACCAGTAATCAAATGTTTGGCGCTTCGCAGGCTCACTTTATGCATTCGATGTGTCACCACTTGGTTTGTGGTTCGAATGATGAATCCTGCATTTTTGATGACCGAACTCAAAAAGAAATCTTCCCAGCCGTGAATATCATGTACAGGAAAAAGCGCTCTAATAGCCTCAAGAACCTGTTGGGTAAAGGCGATGTTGGCAGTCACCGGTAACCCATTCACACGGCCGAAGTTTTCTGGCGTAAGATGACGAACATTCCACCGCACATTCTCGCGGAAAAATGCCTCATCCCACATGACACTTAAGAACCGTTTATCACCGGGCATTCGCTCGGTAATTCCCGCCACAGCATCTTCGCCCTGCGCAACGAGTTTGGCAATTTTTAATAGCCAATCCTCAGGAGCCCAGATTTTTGCGTCGGTAAGCGCGAGGATATCTCCCCTTGCTTCGTTCAGTCCTAAGAGCCGTCTCATGTTCGTATCGCGGCCGACCCAATCAGCAGGCCGATCGAAAAAGACGAGTGTCACTAATCCTTGATCAACATAATCTTGGATAGCAGCAATCGTCGGATCTCCGCGATTCGTACTGAGAATGATCTCCATCGGTTTGTACACTTGTGCCAAAAGAGATTCAACACATGCTCTGACCGTCGCCTGCTCATTAACTGCAGGGATGATCACCGAAATGGAGAGATTTGGAACCGGTAACGCTTCGATTTCCAAGGCTTCTGGAGATATTTTTCGCTCCTCAGAAAACACAAAGAAATCTAAACCGATGAAATTAATCACGGTTGTTACGACAACTCCGACTAATGTAGCCAAGAGCCATCCCGATCCCAAAGAAATGAGCAGGTTGAAAAGAATCTGGTTTAACGGAAACGTGAACACCCTGGCAGCGTGAAAACGACGCCATTGTGCCCAAAACGAACCCGTTTTTGCCCGGTCTTTCCAATTAAAGTATCGATTAAGCAAAAAATTGCTTTCGATACTTATTACTGCAACTACAATGTAGGCAACCCGAGGGTCTACCTGCAATACTTCTACAAGTAACCCCAATAGGGCCACCCCGACTACCATGACAAAGCCGCCAACAAGGCCAAATCCTGTCAGTCGTCGGATCCGCGAACGGACCCAGTGATACAAACTACGCAGTAGCTGCATACGTACCTCCTCGTACTACAGATTTACTACTTTCTGTCGACAATTAACTTGTCAACGTGCCACTAAATTGGGGCCTATTATATACTAATTTTGAAAATTTTTCTTATAGGATAAACAAAAAACTTACGTTTAACTATAGATGGACGAAATTAACTTCTTCAATAGTGCCAATGCGGGAAAAATTCTTCAGCGGTAAGAAATTTACTTCCTGATAACTAATTGAATCTTTCAAATCTTCGTATTGTGCGGGAGAAAGAATTCTTCCGTACCACTTTTCGCCTTTCATTTCAGCGACTCCAGTACCAGTCCAGTATTTAGTGATGGAATTTTTGGAGCTCCCTACCCCTAACCAGCCGCCACCTGATTTAATGAAGATCAAAACTTTATCTTCTGATTTGGTAAAAACTCGGGGTTCCTCTAGGTATGACATGGTTTTCTCGTACATGGCGCCTATCTTAATCTTCTCTTGCTTCTCCGCCTCTGATAGTTTGGTCCAGTCTTCCTTACCATCCCATTTAATATTGAGTTCCGAAGTTTTCAGCATTGCTTCTTGTTTAGAAATATCGCTCTCTTCAAAATCTTTTTTTCCTTTTTCAAAATGCGATTCAAGCGTTTCAAAATAGTGCTCTCGCGAACCATAAAAATCCGCATCTTTTGATATCGTAATGGTGAAATTCTCTGGCAAATAGGGTGAAAACTGATCCAATAATTCCTGAAAAGATCTAAGATACGCATCGATATCTTCTGTAGGTAAGTTATCATGAACCTCAGGCAAAAGCGTATGCATGTAGTAATACAGTTGAATACCAGGTTTGTATCCATGGGCAATCGGAGCTAGATAATTGATTAAATGGGCAATATTGAAAAACTCTGCCCAGTCTGCTTCGGGATAGCTATCACTGAATCGCCATAATTTGTACCCGCCTTGTGGGAAAATCACCTGAAGAGGTTGTTTCTCTTTGACGGCTATATCAATCGCGGTATTGACTCTCTCAATCGTTGTATCGTCGAGCGCCCACCGACGGAATTTTTTGGTCGTTAATTTGGCAAACATAAAAGCATCTACCCCTTCGTTTTCCAAAATAAGTTTATCCTGATCCGTCAGTTCATACTGGCTTTGGTTCTGTAATTGGTCCGTCAAAAATGCTTCGAGATTCATAATGTTTGGAGATGGGGGCAGGATTCGAACCTGCGTAGCTTACCTTGCGGGTAAGTGCCTGACCACTCGGCGACCCCATCATTTCCTTACCTCTGTAAAAAACCATACCTATAATATCATACTTGGACTTCAAATCATTTCTCTAATAAAACAAACACACTCACGATACCGTAAGTGTGTTTGTCCAACTCAGATGGTGCATCATAAAGCCTAACCTTCATCTGCTCCATCCATCATCGGTCCGAATCCTCGCATTCCGCCTTCCATTTTTCCAAATCCATGTGGACCATTATGACCTTCTCCCAAATATTGGAGATCAATATTATTGTCTTCTGACCATTGTTCTAGTTCTAAACGTTGTTGTTCACGTTCAGCCTGAAGTTCATCATGCTTATCCAGGATTAGCTGCTTTTGATCTTCAGTTATGTCCCCAGAATCAACAGCCGAAGTTAAGTATTCCTCGTATTGCGCTTGCATTTGCGCCTGGTGTTCATCCCGTACTTCTTGCATTGCTGTATCTACGTCCGTCGAGTTCACCCCAAACTGATCAACCAATTTCTGGATGACCGGAGGGTACGTTCCCTCCGTGTCAGCTTGAGCAAACGCTGCCGTGGAAAAAAGTGTTCCACCAATCGCAAGTGCAGCAATAGCTGGTAAAATTATTTTCTTTGTCATAGTTCATTCACCCCCTTTCAATTGGTAATCCTTGTTACCATATCCGTACTATAGATCGTGAAGTTGAAAAAATATTGAGAAATACCGAGCAATTTTGTTTGATATAATTTCTGCGTGAAACTATTTTTAGCCTCTCAAGCCAAACATCCTCAATCAATCACAGATTTGGATCATTTCGTTGGTGGATTTGAAAATAAGCATATTGGATATATCCCAACAGCAGCCAACGCCGAAGAAGGATACGGTGTTTGGAAAAACGGCGGCTCCTGGAAAAAAGTAAACGAGCTCGGCGCCACCGTTACCCCGCTTGTCTTGGAAGAATTTCGCTCTGACGCAGTGATCTCGGAGATGGAAAAACAAGATATCCTGTGGTTTGGTGGTGGATATTGGACGTATCTGATGTACTGGATCAAATTTTGCAAAATTGATCTGCACATTCTTGATTTATTAAATTCTGGAATTATCTATGTTGGTTCCAGTGCGGGAATGAATATGACTGGACCTACACTTCAAATGGCGGATTGGTTTGAAGGAGAAGGCGAACCAGTAAAAAATGTTTTTTCTGGACTCGGATTAGTTGAATTTGACGTATATCCCCACTACCGAGATGAACAATATGACTTCGTCAAAGCCCATTATTCCGGACCCAAAATGTATTTACTTAAGGATGGAGAATCGATCACGGTTGATGGAGATACCATTACCATATTAGGTGAAGAACGTATTATCACCCCGAAACAGAATTAACGCCTCGTAGTGATCCGCCCCCGAGATAAGATCCAACATGCCATTTATTCATAATCCGAGACACTTCCATGAATGAACAAAAAATATAGAACGCATTGACTTTTAGGGAAGAGTCAACTATCCTCAACCAAACACATAAAGCCTCTTTCGAGGCACTATCAGCTTGGTAATAAGGAGGTTAAGAGATGCAAACCAAGCGACGCACCTTACAACGCGGAATAACAGTCGATGGTCCCAAATCTCGAGACCTCGATGACGCTATTTATTGGGAAAAACGTGGAACGCAATGGTATGTTGAAGTATCTATTAGCGATGTCGGTGCACAAACAGCACTGCTTTCGCCATACGATGCAGAGGCATATACCCAGGCCTATACGCTCTACTTCCGATCTGGAAATAGACCAATGTGGCCAAGAAGCTATAGTGATGATCAATTGAGCCTGCTACCCAATCAGCCTCGACTGACACTCACTAAAAAAATCACGCTCGATCAAGACCTTAACGTCATTGAGTTTGAGATCGAACCCACAATTTTGGTCAGTCAAGCGCGCATGACCTATGAACAGGTTGATGCCATCCTGAATGACAATGAGCATCAATTCCACCAGCAGTGGACTGATGGTGTTGAACTCGCATTGCGACTCTTGAATCAACGTCGAGAAAAAGGAGCACTGGCACTTTTCGACTTGCATGACGGATATATGACTACCGAAGAAGGAGAAGTCATACATATTCCTCAAGGTCGTTTCTATCGGGCATACATATTAGTTCAGGAGTTTATGATCCTGGCTAACCGAGTAACCACGGAAACACTTAAGAATGCTGGTTGGTATTTTCTTTTCAGAAATCACCAAGCAGATCCTGAGCTAAATCGTGATTACCTCACCAAAGCAGTTACTGCACTCGACCTCGAACCGACAGTAGAACTAATCCAACAATTAATCAGTGTAACCAATTCACTGATGGGCAGGGCAAAATATTCACCATATTGTGAATCTCATTTTGGTCTGAATTTGGATGCGTACGCTCACTGGACATCACCCATCCGTCGGTATGTCGATGTCATCAACCAACGTATCCTACATGCTTGGTTGGACGGTAAACAAAACCCGTATACCCTACAGGAACTTGAACGTATCGCCCAGCACTTGAATCAGCGCATGAATGAGATCCGTGATCATAATAACGATTATTTCCGGCAGCAGCGGACAAGAATCCTTGCCAACTGCACTGCGGAACAAATCTTAGAACTTGAACCTGGATTTTTTTCGGCTATGGTCAAACGGTTGATAGATGGAACATTCGAACTTACACCCGAGCGGGCAAACGGTATCATACAACGAATACAAGCAGATTCAATCCGATTAGCGAATATCGGTTGTTTGCTACTGTATACCGCAGGAAAAAGTGAGCATTGGATGATGGTTAAACAAACGGCATTCGATTGGCTTACGGAACACCCTGAACTCGGACCCCAAGTTTGGATTGCTGCTCGAAGCATTCTTGATTTACCACCGTACGAGCGAATTCATCTCCATAGAGAATCAGCACGAGGACGGTTCTGCTATCAGGCGAGTGTAGAAATTTATCAGATGTCTTTCAAGGGAGAATCAACCGTTGCTCATCAAAAAAGGCAAGCAGAGCGTCTTGCGTTCTTAAGTCTCATTGCTACGATTGCTTCGATCTCGTATAAAGTACCTCAGGAGGTAGCTCCAATGAGTATAATTACCGAAAACCCGAAGAGTAAACTCTTTGAGCTCTGCCAAAAACATGGTTGGGCGTTCCCAGAGTTCAACATTACCCAAACGGGGCCATCCCATGATCCGACTTTTTCTGGAACTGCTACGCTGACAATTTCATCGGATACCTACGTATCCGATGAGGTATCTGCCTCGCAGCGTAAAGAAGCTGAACGGCTCATGTCGCAATCACTGTTTGAAAAAATCCCTTCAGATTTTTTCGAGAGTAATAGCGGTCCATCAGTAGAAACAACGGTGACCAGGAACCCTATCGGAGCACTGCAAGAGTGGTGCCAAGGTAACGGATACCCGATGCCGGTGTATGCGTTTGAACAATCAGGTGCCGATCATGCACCCATTTTCAAAGCAACCTGCACGATCACGATTGATGGAGAACCCCAATCTTGGGAAGGGTTATATAGTGCAAAAAAGGAAGCTAAAAAGCTAGCCGCCGCGGAGGCGTGCCAAGCCCTGCTTCCTCATTAACGAATACACCGCGATTTATTAGGAATATCAAGCTGATAGATAAGGCCTGGCTAAATTAGTTTAGTCAGGTCTTTTTTTATTCGATTGTCCATTGGGATTCATCAAGATCAACCCGTTCGCCATCAAAGATGACTCCTTCAGAAAGCAATTTTTCTTTTTTTGTTTTTACTCCTTGCCCCCCAGAATATCCAGTCAAATCACCGTTTGACGCCACCACCCGGTGACACGGTACGATTGTGGTATCTGGGTTATTTTTCATACACATTCCTACAGCCCGAGCTGCACCCGCACTGCCCGCTAGTACCGCAACCTGTCCATAGGTCATAACCTTCCCTTCAGGAATACGAGCGACAATACGGTACACTTTTTCGGTAAATGTCTGCTGTAGCATGTCGAAAGTATAACCCTTTAATTCAGATTAACAAGACAGATTTTTGTCTACGTACTTGCCGATATTTTGTTACAATCTAACAGATGACTAAAAGACTGCTTATTATCGTTTTCGGCCTTATTGGTGTCGGTTTACTCACTGCGTTTTTTTTCAAAGATTCCTTGATCACCGTTATTTTTCAGCCGCGCGAATCTTCAACCGAGACTGGCCTCATGCTCGAAAAACCTTTAGACCAAACATCAGATATTACGCTGGTAGCCGATAAACTGTTTGTCCCTTGGGCGATAGCCTTCCTTCCCGACTCTTCATTACTCGTGACAGAGCGACGCGGAACACTCTTAAAAATTGACTCCCAAACGCACGTCGTTCAAGAGATTGAAACCGTTGTCCAAACAAAAGAAGGTGGTCTCATGGGAATCGCCGTCCATCCGCAGTTTAGTCAAAATCATTGGATCTATCTGTATTACACCTATAAAAACGATCAAGGCTCGTTGATGAACAAGTTAGAACGATTTGATTTTGTCGATGACGGGCTCAGTAATCCCACGGTAATTATTGACGGAATCCTTGGTTCACAAAACCACGATGGCGGACGAATTGCCTTTGGTCCAGATGGACTCATATATATAACCACCGGCGATGCCCAACAATCAGAATTAGCCCAAAATATCTCTTCACTTAACGGAAAAATCTTACGCATCCGTGATGATGGATCGATTCCTGCCGATAATCCGTTTGGCAACGCAGTGTATTCAATTGGACACCGCAATCCGCAAGGAATTGCCTGGGATAGTACCGGTCAACTTTGGGCAACCGAACATGGTCCATCAGGATTAGATACAGGCTACGACGAGATTAATAAAATTGTAGCCGGTCAGAATTATGGATGGCCTGACATCAAAGGTACAGAAACAAAAGAGGGACTAACGAATCCCGTTATTCAATCCGGATCAGAAGATACTTGGGCGCCGGCAGGGCTGGCCATTTATCAGGACACCCTCTTCTTCGGCGGTCTCCGCGGTGAATCACTGTATCAAGCTAGTATATCAGGAGAAGAAATTACCGATCTAAAAGCCAATTTTCAAAAAGAACTTGGCCGTATTCGTGAAGTTATCCTTGGACCTGACGGATACCTATATATTTCCACTAGTAATAAAGATGGCCGCGGAAATCCCCAAGAAGCAG
>JAGQKX010000030.1 GCA_020429905.1 candidate division WWE3 bacterium | reverse complement strand
CTGCATTTCCCTTGATGTATTCTTCATGGATAGGCTGAAGCGGGTCTTGTTCTTCGGGTCCAGGAGGAACCGTCATGTTCTTGTACATAGTTTCCCATTCAACCCAAACTTTAAGAAAATTGCCGCCATCAGGCAGCGGAGGATCGTTTGGACCCGGCGGTGCTGGAATATTCGGTTCATACGGCACGACGCTTCCACCTAGTTGAACGCTTCTTCCCTGAAAAATATTCGAAATGCGATTCGTGAAATTACCGAAAATACTATTTGAATTATTGCTGCTACTTGAACCAGAAAATATATCGGCCCGAGTTAACCCCGGAGAAGTTAGATTAGCCATAATAATGGCAAGTGTAACCAAAGCGATCGAGGATGTTTTTCGGCGTTTATTCTGCGACATAAAGATTGAAGGCAATCGTTATTCCTTATCGGGTTTTGGAATCTCGAGTTTCTCAGCGCGGTTTTGATCAGCCAAATATTTATATCCATCTCGCATGAATTCCTGCAAGCTTGAAGCGCTCGGAGTAACCACCACGGTGCGTTCAACTTTCTGAAGTACGCCTTGTGCGTCTGGCTTGAATTCTTCAACCGTACGAGTAGCCTGTTTGAGACCTGGCAGGTTTTGTTTATATGTCCCGGCCAGATCGCTGATGAAGTGACCCAAGGTATCGCTGCGTTTCTTAAGGTCGGTGAGACTATCAATGTCACCCGGCTGAACACCGTGTTCTTTAAGTAATTCAGGGACGCTAAGGACGCGATCTTTTCCAGCTTTGTCTGATTGGTATTTTGCGAAATCGGCTTGTGTTTTATTGTGTCCAAATGTCTCTTGATATGACTCAAACGCTGATTTGCCCTGCATGGGATTGTTTTCGAAATCACGATATTTCCCAAAATTAAACTTCTTAGTATCGTCATGCCAATTTCCTTCAACAGCAGCAGTAAGAGCTTTATATTGAGCTGGCTTAATGTTGTAGCGTGCCAAGATGGCGGATTCTGGAATGACTTCCTCCCTAACGAATCGTTTTTGAGAATATCCTTTTGCTCCAAACGCGGCAAGTTTAACCTGTTCTTTACCTCGACCAATAACACCAAGGTCATTTCCGTCTGCATCCTTGGTAGCTGCCTTCTCATAGCCTTCCAATTTTGGAGGATTAGCTGACTTTTCGGCAGTCTTTTGGATGCTCTTGTAACGGGCACTCTCTTTCTGATTTCGCTGTTCAGCGGCGAATTCTACACGATCTGCCAATCCGCCACCAAACGGAACGAATCTTCTAATGGCATTGGCAGCAGTCGGTGCTTGGTAGGTGATATTGCCATCCTTATCTCGTCTATTCCGCGCTACTTCTAAGGTGGCTTCACGCTCCAAATTGCCAAAACGTCGTTCTTGTATAGCTCCAACACTCAGTGCACCGGAAGCAGCTGTAATTGGTTGACCAACAACACCACCCAATCGTGCACCGGCAGCAGTAAGCGCACCGAGGGCAGCACCCGCAAATCCACCGCCACCAAACATCTGGGCGGCATATTGAGGACTCTTTACTGACATCGCTAAGGTTGCTCCACCAATTAAGAATACGCCCGCTTGCTGCAAGAATCCGTCAGCTTCTCCGGATTTTCCGAGAAGCAAAATTCCAATCGCGAGGAACAGCGCCGTGACTGTTTGGATAGAGCTAATCGTGACAACGGTCTTCCACCACTTATCTCTCATCCCTCTGGTCCATGGAAGTACAGAAATAGCAAACATGACTGGGCCCAAGATAGCCATAACCCAAATGATTAAATAGCGTCCGTACAAAACCGCAAGAACCATGACTACTAATCCAAGCAACACCGCCACACCAGCAAGAATAGCCCCAACGATAGGGATGAGAATAGTTCCGCCCGTACCGGCAATTGAAGCGAGACCAGCCGTAATTCCGCCAGAAATAAGTGCGCCCAAGAATGAGGCCATAGCTGCAGCTCCACCTACTCCGGCAGCACCAGCGATAGCATTAGCCGAAATACCGGTGGTCTGAAGGATATTAAACATAATGCTAAAGATCCAAGAAGTTAAGATATTGTTAATGTCCAGAACGAACTGGACAATCAATAGACTTAAGTTAGCAGCAACAATTCCCACAATAAGTTGCGGAAGAAGTGATTGAGGTGCCCAAGTTTTTCGATCGTAGCCAATAATGTGATTGATCCCGATTAAGAGTAAGAAAAAGATAAAGAAGATATTCGCAAAACGTCTGATGGCGTCCCAAGCAACCAAAACTCCTCGAGACGTGGTTAATGGTTCCATGATGAGGGCTGAACGGATCGATTCAAGTCCTGTACCAACCATGTTTCCCACCCCTTGACTGATATTACAACCCATCACCGGGACCGTGACCTGTTCCACTCTGGGTACCAAAGAACCAAGGACTACACCAAAGTTATGGAAGGCTTGACTCAGGGTGTCGCCTACGTTGAGGCTTACTTCTACATCGACCTTTTGTGCTTCTATCTGAGCATCAAATTGATTTTCTAAATTAGTTCTGAGCCTAACACAAGGAGGATAAAAATCGGCAACCCAGACAGTCGGCGTGCCAACGGCAATGTTTGTCGAAGGGTCTCGGTTGACTCTAAACGACTGTGATAAAACTTTGTTTTCTCCATTAACATCTTGAGCAGCGACCGTAATGGTATACGAGTTGGCCAAATCATATTCACCTGCACATCGCTCGGATGCCTCTTGGCTGGTAGTTCCATTAAAACATTCTTGAGAATCATGATAGGCAAGTTGGAATACTTGTGACCAGTCCTGCGGTTTGGAGGCAAGAACGCTTTCATTCATCCGTTCAATAACGGTACCGTTGAAGCTCGATATTTCAACACTCTGGTAATTTATACCCCCGGCGAAGGCAATAACGGCATCTGCATAATCAGGTGAAGGAGCGGCTAAAGTATCAGCGACATTTGGCATTAAGAATGAGGCCGGAATAAACCCTAATAGCTTGTAACCCGGAGGTTTACGGTCTTTAATACTTGCCTGCTGGCTGATCGAAATAGGTCCAAGTGCAGTATAAGTGCCGTCATAATTGACGGTTAGTTCTCGTCCATTACTGGTACTAGGAGTCTCCACGAGTTTTGGGTGGTGAATCAAAATATTTAGCTCGTACGGGAACGGTGTTCCAGCCCTATCAATCAGGTCGCTATGGGGAATATTAATGTAACCAATGTTATTTCCTAATGAAAGGTCAAGCGGTTCAGTTGGATACGTAGCCGATTTTTCGGCCGCGGGTAATTGGATCTCATCAGCGACAGATTCAGCCACTCGTACCGTTGCGTAGGTTGATTCCACAGAGGTGGCCGCATCCGTATTACCATAGGTATTAGTTATTGATGAATCTAGCTGAACAGCAATTCGGATTCCATCAGTAGGAAGCGATGCTAATTGTAAATCTAAGCGTTTTGGCCCTTGGGTGGTAATAATTTCTTCAGTACTAATAGGTATTTGATCGAATAATCCGGGTTCGTCAATATAGGTATGGAAAATGGCCTTTCTCGGTTTTTCACGATTTGCAGTGACTGAATTAACAAAAAATGCATAGATACCGTGGCTCGGAGCTACGTTATCTGTTTCACCGGGGGCGGGAGAGTCGCTGCCGCACCGTTGCGGGTTGGTGGCACTATGGAAAAATGTCCACGGTCCTTTATCAGAGTTACAGTTGACCGGAAAACTGGCACGAGTTTTCGGAGAAGCGACAAGGCTAATGGGACTTGTTCCCATTTGGTCATTAACCAGCGTGACGTCTATATTGTTTGTACTCCCTGGAACATCATTATCGACGACGTATCCATTTTGATCACGGACGACACCCCAAACGACAAACCTATTCTTTAGCAAGGTAACATCATTTCGTAAGGCACGAGATCGGAACCAGTCAGACTCCTGTTGTTCTACCTTTAAAATGGCAAATCCAACAACGCTGGAATGGACGTTACCATCTACAGAAGATGGATTATAGTTTTGATAGGTGATGCCATTCTCATTTTTCCAGAGGGTGATGGCATATACTCCTGGAGGTGCGTAGACCTGGAAGGTACGATCGTTTTGGGCGGGATCTGTTGGGGTGAAGAAAGAATTCCTTGGGAACGTCGTTCTTCCAGAGATGATAAGATTGTCTCCCAATGGATTAAACCCAGCAATGTCTTCGACGACTCGTTGAGCGACGACTTCATAGGCATTATCAGATCGTTGAAGTGAATAGGGGTTGCTCCCGGTTAGGTAAAAATTTAATTCTTTAGCAGTTAACTTTATAGTAGAAGTGGGGACTAACGGGAAGGTATTAATGTTGTTATCTACGTCTACTTTTTTCTCGTTGGTCAAAAAACTTGGCCCAAGGTCAATCTGATTTCCCAATTGGTCTGACACAGTGAGGCCGGTTGCGTCACCCAAGTTGTAGGAAAAGACATCTTGAATTCCATCAAGTGTTGGAGATAGCTGTGGCATCCTGAATTGAACTTCATCCCCTTCTATTGCATTCAGACAAGGAGCAGCTGCCGGATCACAATCCGTACGTATGACCGAGCTAGAACCAGAATCCCAAATAAAAGGAAAATAGACTCCATAATGAGTCGCGTTTACGGGAAGTCCTTGAACTTGAAATGTTCCATCTACACGGACTTGAGTTCTGATCGCCAGACTATTAAGAATGAAATTACCGCCGCCCCAATTATCATAAGCGAATACATAGACAGGTAGGCCAGCCATTCGTTGATATGCGTAAGAAGGGTCATAAGCGGTTCCAATAAAAGCGGGGATAAATTGACCAGTAAACACCGCCGTGTCAACTTCTGATTGTGCCTGTGACACTGGCGGCGTTACTAGCTGGGCAAACATCAGTACAGCAGTGATAACGGATACTGTACCTAAAGTCGCGACTATTGATTGTAAACGTTTTATTCGTAATCCAATCATCATTCGGGCGTCATCAACTATTAGCTTTGTCCGACGAGGGAGTTTAACCCTGGTACGAAGTTGATGATTAACTGCCAAATTGCCCATGATGCTGCAAGGATGATCAATCCGACTACAGCGTTCGTGATCATTAATCGAGCCTTCTTAGTAGAGTCTTCATTGTCACCAGCGGTAAGGTAGGTGAGTGCACCAATGAAGAGATAAATCAATACAGCCAAACCGGCAACGATAAATACAATTGTCAATCCAGTCGAAATTAATGAACCGAAGTTGGTAAAACCAGCACTTGGCGGTGCCAAACTAATCGTTGGGATTGCTTGTGCATATGCATTACCAGCTGTTAATCCGAGTAAACCCATGGCTGATGCTACTTGTAAGGCGTGTTTCTTAAATTTGTTGGTCATAAATATTCCACCTCCTTTATACTGTAATAGAATTTATTATTGATCTCAACAGGTACTTTTGTTTTCTTATCTATATCTTATGTTAGCGTAGCACATTTAATTCCCCTACCGCAACTATTACTCTTGTCCTAGCCAAAAATAATGAAACGATCTAGTCCTGGTACTGCCGCAACAATAAATCTAAAGATAGCAAATACGGTCGTCAACCCAATAAGACCGACGATGGACCATCCAATCGTGGCCCGAGCCTTTTGGGTTTTATTTTTATCATCACCGCCTGTAAGGTACAGGAAGCTTGCGTGAACAAATGAATATAGCAGGAGCAGTGCGCCGATAAGGATGAGACCACCGACCAGTCCGACAACCAACTGACCGATGACAAAAAACGTACATTCAGGATAGAAAAGCGGATTTACATTGCTACAGTCTAACGCCGGTGGAGTTGAAGCGGCAGGTACGCAGCAGTTAGTACCTCCTCCGCATGGCGCTACACATGCATTTGGCGCTGTGGTGTTCCAATTGGGCCCAGGACAAACAGAACTAGAAATACATTGCTGCGCTTCGATGATGGTGGGTGACAACAGATTAAGTCCCGCAGCGAATCCAAACACGAGTAATGATAGGAACAATGTTTTGGCAATTTGTTTCATCTTAGGTTAGATTTACGAGCCAGTTGGCTGGTAAAAATGCATTAAACAACTGTATAAGCGCCCACGCTCCGACCACGATCAATAATCCAACGACTGCTTCTGTAAGTGCTTCTCGGCCGTTTTGTAAACTAGTCGGATCTCCTTGGGCGGTGATAAAGAGAAAAAACCCAATTGATAATCGATAAATGGCTGCAAATACACCAATAAGAATCATGAGGTTGAGTAACAACTGGGCAAATTCGTCTATATACACGCAACGGTTTACCAAGGCAACGTACGTGGCATCTGGATCAGGTTTTGTTGGATCTGTTGGATCGGGACAAAATGTCTGCGGAGTTGGTCGTAAGGCTCCAACGACCTGAGCTTGGGCAGGTTCGGGAATAAAAAATATCGATCCGAAGATAAAAAGAAAGACGATGATCAATCCGTAATGTAATTTAGTCATATACGTATATCTACAACTGTAACAGTTTGATCTGCTATTTTCAAAGACTACTTCCGGAATATTTAATAATATTCACCTTATCGTTACTGTAGATCACCTCTCCAAGTTGGACGAGTAATTCAGCATTAAGCTCGGGATATTTTTCTTTCTCAAGCTGCCCGAGGTAAATGTAATCGACATGGTATTTATCTAAAAGCGACAACACCAAATTTTTATCTGTACTGGTATACATCGTTTCAACATCGACCACACGTTGGGCCACGGTATCGGTTTCGCCGCTTTCTTCTTGTACGTGGGAAGTTGGTTGTACGGGTTGGTCCCACGTGCCTCGCCATAACCATTCGTGAACAGGCCATCCCATGACTGCAGGTATGCCGGTGTTGGCTGCGATTCGAGCGAATTCTGTATAGCTGTCGCCAACTGCCTCTAGGAACGTTGGCTGTCCTGAAATGTTTTCATTAATCCAATCGATCGCCATTGCATCGTAGGGGAGTTTAGAGTCTAAATACGTGGTGCCGTCCAACCCTTCATACGTTTTGAAACTATTCGTTGTGGTGTTGA
The DNA here is from genome assembly GCA_020429905.1 of candidate division WWE3 bacterium. Taxonomy (GTDB): domain Bacteria; phylum Patescibacteriota; class 4484-211; order 4484-211; family JAGQKX01; genus JAGQKX01. The sequence goes on along the minus strand of JAGQKX010000030.1, from coordinate 1,342 downwards.
TGGCAAGATATGGATACAGCATGGTTGCCGCAATCAAGACGTATTGAAGTAGGACGTTTGTTATCCAAAAATTACTTTTTAGTCCGCGTTTAATCATGGTCACCATGCGGACAAAAGAATATGCAGTGGAAATAGAAAAAAGGATCCACGCGCCATAATACAGTTTAAACATAGTATTGGCACGGTAATGCTGTGGATAAATATCTTTCACATAGATTATTTCAGGAATAATGATGAGTAAAAATGCTGTGGCGAACATAATCAAAGCCAGGAGGTCACTTGGTTCCAGTTTTAAATTTGCGGATCCGGCATCTTCTGGTGAGGTTAATGCGTGGATGATTTTTTGCAGCCGAGATTCTTTTCCGCCGAAAATGGTGCGGATTTTACTACTAATGACTCCCCTGAAGGCAAAGCAAATAAAGCTGATGGAAAGAAAGAAAAATAATCCCCATAACACCAGAACGAGAGAGATAGGTGAATAGGTGTAGACTTTTCCGATACCTTTACCAATCGGTACAACCGTTCTCCAAAACGGTAAAAACACGAGTATAGATGAAATGAAAAGTGGAGCAATAATGATGGAGGTGGTTTCAAGTACCGTAAGCAAGAGCGAACCCCAATGAGTAATGGTTTTTTGATAGTAACGATAGACAAAATACAAGGTGACGAAGCCAATAAGTAAATGATAAATTGCAAAGTCCCATGAATTGGTGGCGTAAGAAGATCCTAAGGCCAAAATGAGGATGGCATACGGAAACGAGAAAATATTTTTCCAGCCAATCTCCTCGTTGTCACTTATTTTATCTCCCAAGCTCAATGCCATTTGTGTTACAGCTGCCACGATGAGCAGAACAATGGGTAAATTATTTACGTGGCCATGCAGATCAGCAACTACGAAACTGTAGACGGGAAATTCATTTATGGTAAATGGGATGAGTCGGCTTGCCGAAGCGTACCAATAATCCTTGTAGTCGAGAATGTTAAGCGCGGCATGTAAATTACCGACCACCGCGGTGAACAGCCCTCCGATACCGCCGCCAATAAGGAGTGTTCTTTGAGAAATACTCTTCTTTAATCCATGGTAAATAAATGTGGCGGTTACACTAAAACTACTCATGAAGGTCAGGGCAAAAATCAACGCTACCTGCAGATTAAACGTAATGTTGGCGGGCACTTGAGATAACCGTGTCAGCGTAGCGATCATGTGGTGTCCAAAGTAATAATAGTTAATTGTTTCTCCGGCGAAGTAGTGATCAAGCGGCGGAAAATAGTCAGATCTCAAAATAGAAAGGATGAATCCATAGTCCATATATTTTTCGAGACCAAAAATGTCTGGATTGTA
>JAGQKX010000002.1 GCA_020429905.1 candidate division WWE3 bacterium | reverse complement strand
CGCTGAAATCGAAGAAGTTAGGGAGAACGATAAGGTTCTCATTAGTTTTTTGGGCACCTGCCACCGTAGCTGGAACATGAGCTGTACCGGTGACGACATGAACCAAGGCGACTGGTAAAACTAACATTCCTACTAACAGCGACAATAGGATAGTATTCAGGACGAGTTTAAACGGTGTTTTGATCATATGGTCAACTCCCTTTCTAGGTCATTGATAAATAACCAAGTCATAAACAGTGCCACTCCAAAAGAAACCGCAACAACCCATCCATACGAAACACCCATCGCTGAATGTAGTATGCTCAAGAAAACCACCAACCATAGATAGGAAAGCCAAATTAATGCCTTATGATAAACCTCAACCGAAGTCGAAATAAGCCGGGTGAGGTTCAAAGAGAGAAGTTTGAGTGTAAACGACGGAGAGATGTGCGTCTCATGAAAATGATACGCTTTCACTAAAAGCCACAAGATATTAAACGTCAGAACGATAACCACAAGCAAATTAGAATACGAATTAACCATCAACAATCCTTCATGACTTGAAAATTCGATACCTGACGCAGTGGCGGATAATGAAAATTGCCAATCGATTCGGAAGAGAATCGTCACAAACCACATGCCTAGAATTTTTGTGGTGATGAGTAAAATCGCGGGAACAATCGTTTCATCAATAAGACGAAGCAGTACTTGTGAGATCATATTCTGTCTTCCCAAGTTCTCCATTTTTGCAGTGTCGAAATTGGGCAGTAATAAATATATACACTTTTAATATATAGATCTAAACGGTGTATGGTCAAGAGGAGGATTTAAGATCTGCCTTTATAATTAAAGCAAAAAATGATTTCACCCGGTGTGTTTATCGCTATCTAAAACGCTACAAGATGAATTGCGAAGCAAAATTACGATTTTGATTTAATAAATTCTTTGAAAACATCAGCAGGAATACTTACCTGACCCAGCTGTTTGAGTCGTTTTTTACCTGCCTTTTGTTTCTCCAGTAATTTGTCTTTTCTAGTTCGATCACCGCCATACAATTTTGCGGTCACGTCTTTTCTCACGGCAGGGACATCCGCTCGGGCAACCACTTTACCATCGATCGCCGCCTGTATTGGTAGTTTGAACTGCTGCCGAGGAATGAGTTCCTTAAGACGATTTACCATATCTTTTCCCTGTTCAACAGCCAATTCTCTGACGGTCAACGAAGAAAGAGCATCTATCTCTTGGCTATTAATAAGAATGTCCAACTTTACAACATCAGCGTCTCGATACCCGATGGTTTCATATTCAAGTGATGCGTATCCCGAAGAAGCAGATTTTAGTTGGTCATAAAAATCAGTCATAATCGACAAAAGCGGCAGTTCGAAGGTCAGCATGACCCTGCTTCGCGAAAGACCCAGAAGGTTGTCTGTCGAAATAAGCGTACCACGATATTTGTTGCAAACTTGCATGATGTTACCCATAAACTCAGTTGGAGTGATGATCTGCGCTTTGACCCATTGTTCTTTACCCGACTCAAATTTCACCGTAGGATTAGTTACAAGCACTTCTACTCCCAGCTCTCGTTCCAAACGTTCTTTGACGATATCTACATGGAGCAGGCCTAAAAACCCACATTTAAACCCAAAACCTAACACTTGTGATGATGCTGGTTCAAATGTTAATGCCGCATCATTGAGTGACAGTCGTTCAATGGCGTCCCGCAGCTGCTTATAATCATCCGTATCCAACGGAAAAAGTGACGCATAGACGAGTGGTTTCATCGGTTGGTATCCGGGCAGTGCCTCAGCTTCTTTTTTTTGTGAGGAAAGAGTAATCGTGTCTCCAACCCGAACATGGGAGATATTTTTAATCCCCGTGGCGATATATCCTACTTCTCCAGGATGTAGCATTTCTTGAGGAATAAATTCTTCCTGGATAAAACCGAGCTCTTGGATATCAAAGGAAGAACCATCATGGATCAACCACGCCGTATCATGCGTCGGCAATGTTCCTTCTTTTACTCTGACCAACGCGATGACACCTTTATGTGGGTCAAAATAACTATCAAAGATAAGTGCACGGACAGCGTTCTCTGGATCGCCCACTGGTGCCGGAACTCTCTCTACTAATACATCCAAAAGTTCCAATACTCCTTGACCAGTTTTTCCTGAAGTAAATAGAATCTCATCTTTTCCGAAACCAAAAGTATCGATCAATTCTTGGGTGATGAGTTCCGTTTGTGCTTGTGGTAAATCCACTTTATTGATAACTGGAATTAAGGCTAAATCTTGTTCAATCGCTTTGTATGCATGCGCCAACGTTTGGGCTTGAATCCCTTGCGTGGCATCCACCAGAAGAACTGCTCCTTCGCAGGCTGCCAATGAACGCGTTACTTCATAGGTGAAATCGACATGCCCCGGAGTATCGATAAGATTAAAGACGGAATCTTTATAATTCATCCGCACTGCTTGGAGTTTGATCGTAATTCCCCGTTCTCTTTCGAGGTCGAGTTTATCGAGAAATTGGGAACGCATTTTCTGGGCCGAAACTGTTCCGGTCATCTCTAGCATACGATCGGCCAGAGTAGATTTTCCGTGATCTACGTGAGCAATGATACAAAAATTTCTTATTTTAGATTGGTCAACGGAGTTCATAGGGGCAAGCTTACCACAATCAGATTATAACTGTAAGCAAATAGGGTCCTTATAATGCGCAAAGCGGGGCATTGAGCCCCGCCTGCATAAGGTGCGAATAAATTCCAGCCAAAAAATTGACTGTTATAAATCTATCTTATCAGCATTAAAAATGATTGTCTAATTTGCTTATCATGGGCAGATCTAAAACATAATTTAAAAAGAAAATAATGCTTATCACGGGCAATCTAAACCATGGTATAGTGATTATAGTGAAGGTATTGCTGCCAACAATTTACTCTTTACGCTTAACAAAATCCAATCATTTAGTTATACCTTTCTCCAAAAAGAAAATCTCAAATATCCCATTAATATCTAAAGCTGAAAATACTTTTAACTCAGGGCTTTTTTTGCAGAAACCGCCCAAAAGATGTAGCACTTGATAAAACACTATATAATATAGTCAAAATTCATAAGTGGCGCCCTTAAGGCGTCCAAAGGAGATGATGGTCGATGACACTGGCACGACCGTTTCACGAGGGTCAAATACGACCTCAACACGGTAGTACAAGGATGAAAGCAGTGTCATCATCCTCAGCTCAGCGGAAATGGTTTATTCCGCGAAATTGGTCCGTCTATCGGATCATGCAGAATCTTTGGGTCACAAAACATATGGCCCAAACGATCAAAGATCGTGGTTGGTACACACGTGCCCCGTATTCAACGGAGCATCGCGGCGGATGGTATCCGCGTGCCAACTTTATTACTGACCTGGAAACGAGCAAAAGCCGTTGTTCAGTCAGATATTGGTTACTGTTACGAGATGGATATTGGTTTGATGGTCATACATTAATGACTACTTGCCAAATCTGTCATAAACCCATGCTCGCTTGGGAGGCGACAATCGATCATGTGATACCCAAACATCAGGGAGGATCAAATCGATTTGGTAACCTTCAATTGTCCCACTTTGATTGCAATTGCGAGAAAGGTGGAGAACTTTAGCGAGGGTTTTCTAAAAACCAAAATACGCCCGGAGAAACACATTTTCCGGGCATTTTCTTTAATCTTCCAGAAGTGTTGGCTGCTGAGGCGCCAAAGATTTGGCAGAACTGATCGCTTCTTTAAAGTCTCGAAGTTTCCATAAAATCTTAAAGAATAAGCGAACTTCTTCTACTCCTAGTATCCAGGTCAAACCAATATACGTTGTTCCCCCGACTGTCAGAACAAGCCAAACCAAAATAACTAAGTTCACTACACGGGTTGTATCGATAAAAACCTGGTCCAATACGCGCACTGGAATGAAAATCATGGCCGCCATAACGGCTCCAGAGATTAAGATATTGATAATCGGACTAAACAACTTCTTTTTATCAAAGTGTAGTCGCTGATTAAGTAACCAGAGCAATAGAGAAAATTCAATCAACGTGCCAATAGTCACTCCCGTTGCCAGACCTCTGACACCCCATACCTGCATGAGAGAAGCTGAAAAGAGGATACTGGCGACAACCCCAAGTGAACTGATAAATACCGGCAGTTTCGTCTCTTTCATAGAAAAAAACGCCCGTAAAATAAGAGAATTGGCTGACTGCCCAATGAGACCAATGGAAAAAATGGCAAGCACCCACGATGTCAGCACCGTAGCTTCCCAGTCGAATCGCCCAATACCTAAGACTAAACGGACAACGGGAATTTTAAGGACGATCAAAATCACCATGACTGGAGTGGTTAGAAAAATAATTTGATGCAATGAGGCCATAAATGTCTGGGTGAGATGTCCATAATTTTTCTTGGCCGCTTGCTCGGAAAAAGTCGGTAAACTAGCTTGAGCTATTGCAGCACCGATAACGGTAATCGGTACTGTATAGATGCTCTCAGCATAGCTTAAAATCGAAATTGAACCAACAGCCAGTACCGAAGCGAAGTTAACCATCACTAATGTCTTAACTTGATCTACAACTAAACCTATCGTCCGAGGAAGCGAGAGTGTAATCATTTGTTTCATATCGGGACCGGTCGAGAGGGTGAAGCGATATTTAAATCCAAGGTGGATAAGTAAGGGAACCTGGATGAGCAAATGCAACAAACTGCCGACCACAACTCCCCACGCGATCCCAGTCGGACCCATCACTTGGTAAAGTACCAAAATACCAAAAATAGCTCCAAGGTTATACAAAAGCGGAGAAAGATATGGAATAAAAAAACGTTTAAATGATTGAAGCGTTCCTGAAATATAGCTCGAAATCCCCAAAAAAGTCGTCGAAATCAAAAGAATTCGCATCAGTTCTACCAAAAGATCTCGCTGACTATCATCAAATCCTGCAGCCACGATAAAGCTGAGTGGGCGGGCAAAAATAAAGAGCACAACGCCAAAACCGGTAAAAGCAATCAGCGCCCAGTTGAATACACTACTGGCAAAACCCCATGCTTTCTCACTGCCTTTGTTGGCAATGTATTCAGAAAATAGTGGAATAAACGCGGCATTTAACGAACCGACGACGACAAGAAGAAAAATAAGATCTGGAAGTTTGAACGCCGTGACCACAATGTCATATGTCTCTCCAGCTCCGAGCACACCAGCATAGAGTCGAACTTTTATCATGCCTAAAATCGCGCTCAACAATAACAGCGCCCCGACAACCATGGCACCTGAGAGGATAGTTTTTTGCTCTTGATAGATTATTTTTTTGCCGTTTTTCAGCAATTTCGCTACCATACTTTTGTTTGATACAACAACACAATCACCATTTTAGGTGGTGTGAACTGTGTGATTATAACCTAAATCAATGAGTCATGCGTCTACATAAAGTGTATGGCCTAATCTGTGGTGAAACAAGAGGACTTTCATAGAACTATTTATTTCTTGATGGTGAGAATTTCCAATAAAAATTGTTCTGTTGGGAAAATCTTGCCAACCTAGCAATGAATATGATATAGTCCACCAAGTAATACATTGCTTCAGGATTGGAGCAGCAAATTGTATGCCTAACACAGCTTCCGCCACTAAGGCGCTCAGACAATCTAAAAGACGAAAAATTATTAATAACCGCATCCGAACTGCTTATCGAACTGCTGTGAAAAAGATGCGTTTAGAGCCAACATTAGAAAATATGAAGGCCGCTGCTTCAACGCTTGATAAAGCAGCTAAAAGAGGAGTCATTAAACAAGGGAAAGCAGACCGACTCAAATCAAGACTCTCAATCCTCATTGGTAAATCCAAGTAATTTTTAGTTTTCTACGAAGTTAATAGAAACGCAGCTAATTCATCAGTCATATCTGAATTTCCATTTTTTACTGACACATCCATCGTAATTAGTGCCGAATGTGCTTGAATTAGTTGGTTGAATTCCCACTGCTTTAACTGTGATTGAACTTTGTTTACGACAAATGGAGGATTACCCGCCAATCCTTTTGGTTCAGATGCTAAAATTAACAGTCGCACTTGGCGAGCAAGCATACTATGCAGGTAGAACGGATCGATCTCTTGATCAAGGAGGTCATCAAACATGCTTAAACTCAGTATTTTTTGTCTATTTCCAAAGGCATCCACGAATGAAAAAATACTATCCTCGGTTGTCCGAGCGCTGACAACATCAGCTGCCTCCATCGTTATTTCAGTACTTCCGTCAAGAAATGCTGCTAGTTTATGAAGTTCATTGTGCCAAGCCCACAGATTTGAACCATAACGGTCCCACATGATTTGAAGCAGTTTGTAATCAACAGTATATCCTTGCTCTCGGGCCCACGCGTAGACTTCTTGGCGCTGTTTCGGTCGAAACTCAAGTACCTCTGCGTTTTTTTGTAACCATTTGGTGGCGGACAATCGTTTATCTAATTTTTCACCTTCCCAAATGATAATTTCTCCCCCTGCCAATTTTTCGAGTATATCTTGATCTATGGATTTAAGTAATTCACGAATGATAATCAATGGCTGTTCGCCAAAAAGAGAGCTTTGGGCCGAAAGATCAATTACGTTATCTAACTGTTCCTTTTCCCAAATGTATTCAATATTTCCATATTCTTTACCTAACTCATCAACTTTTGATTTGATGGAATAATCATCTTGACCAAAATAACAGTGGATCACGAGAGTCTGTACGAATATACATAGATATTCGATGAATTATTGAGTTTCGTCAGATGGGGCACTGAAATCGCTTGCGTAATAAATGTCATGTGCCCACGTTTGAATTTCTGAATAGTTATTCTGCCCGGCTGTTGGAATGAGCACGTATGCTCCTCCGAATAAGCCCGGATCCGGATTATAAATGAGCGGAGGATCATTCTCGGGTCCACCTAATACGTGCCCTTCGATATTTGCCTGTTTTACATTTTTGGCTATCTGGTAGAAAACGGGAATATCTCCAAGAGAAATATTAGTCGCAATATTATCAGAAACGGCTGTATATAGACCCTGTAAGCGGTCAATATTAAGTAGCGTTTCTGAGGATAAAATTTTATTCGCCGTAGCCTCAATGACATTTTGCTGCCGTTTGGCCCTCGCAAAATCGCTTCCTTCTGGCCCCAAGGCATGGCGACTTCTGGCATACTTAAGGGCTGTTTCACCATCAAGGTGCTGCCAGCCTTCTTCAAAAGAAACTATTTCGTATCGTTCCTCCCAGGCCGCATCTTCGTACCCACTTCGTGGATACATATAATCTGTAAACGGCTGCTCCACAAAAATATCAACCCCATCAACCGCGTCAACACCTTTGACAAAAGCGTCAAAATCAATACGGGTCCAATAATGGATCGGTATCCCTACAATCTCTTCTACAACTCCTTTGAGAAGTCCCATACCCCCGCCATCAGAGTAATCGAACCGATCACCCAGTGCATGCACCGCATTTATTTTTGTATGCTGCTCGGCAAGCCCTTCAAATCCCGGCACCTTTACCCACAAATCTCGAGGAAGAGAAATCATTTCCACATTTTGCGTCTCTGGGTCAATCGAGGCGATGATGATCGTGTCTGCCAAAAAACCATTTCGGGAAACGGTACCATCTGGCCCATCATATTCATATGGCTGATAACTACGGCGATCGATACCAACCATTAATACGTTCGTGTGACCATACTCATCTTTGGCGATTTTGGGTCCACCTGGGAGCATGAAAGAGATAGCGGTAGTCGATTCTTCCCAAACATTAGCAAGCGTCTTAACTACCGGTGTAAGCAGGAGTTTCATCCCGTACAAAACAAAAACAAATGTAATAACAATTCCAATTGACTTAAAGACAGAACGCCGCTTTGTAGAACTCCCAGCTGACGAACGAACGCGATTTTTTTTAGCCCTTCGGTTAATGTTGTTGTTTGTGTATTTCATAGGTATTAGGAATTTTGTGCTCTTTCTAAGATATCTAGAAATGACCGGATGTCAAGGCTTGCCCCACCTGGCATAACCCCAGCTACGATGGGGTATGGCCAATATTCACCAATATTATCAGCATTAACACTTCCCCCATACATCACTAACACTTTTTCTTGAGAAACATTTGAGACACGTTCTAATGCAGAAACAGCTTCTGTACCGGTCAATGGTTGTCCGCCGAAAGTAGAAATGGCCGAGATGGGTTCATAGACAAATACCAATTTGTCCGGTTGGACACCTTCGTCAAAAACACAGTTAACCTGCTGCTCGAACCATTCATCCGGCACTTCCTGTTTCGTCTCTGGCACCGTACCATCTTCGTGTATTTGATCTGCAATACAGACGAACGTCCCTAAGCCAAACGCATGAGCCTGGGCAACTTTTTCTTTTACCGAATCATTTGATTCAGAGAAATACATGCGCCGTTCAGAGTGACCAATAATAACGCAATCGACGATTGACTGTAACTGTTCTCCTCCAACCTCGCCCGTAAACGCGCCGGAAGCGTGAGCGCTTATGTCCTGAGCAGCAAGTTTAAGCGGGATATTCTCTTCATCAATATATTTTCGCATCTGCGGTAGAAGCGGATACGGCGCCGCGACCACGACCACAATATCGTTTGGTAAGGTAAACGAGGAATCTTTAAAAGCGGTCAACCAGGCAAGCGCTTGTTGGATATTTTTATTTTGTTTCCAATTTGCCACAATATACCGCATAAAAGTTTAGTCCGATTGATTCTCTGCAATCGCTTGATGTACGGGAAGCGTACCATAGGCTAATAATTCAAGCATTGCGCCTCCGCCGGTTGAGACGAAATCCATTTTATCTAGCATGCCAAACAAATCAAGCGCTGCCACCGTATCTCCTCCGCCAATAATTTTTTGAGCGGTTGATTGAGCGACAATTTCGGCCACGGCTTGAGTCCCATACCGAAATGCTTCATCTTCATATTTTCCGACGGGTCCATTCCAGACGATCATGTTGGCCCCATCAATGTATTTTTTAAAATGTTCCACTGTTTTAGGCCCGATATCATCAATTCTGTTTGCATCGACAGGAAACCGTACTCCCTTGATGCCTTCTAATTCTTTGGCAAACATCAATTTCCCGCCAACTAAGATTGTGTCAGCATATTTACTCATGCCCGAAACCAGGGGTATCTTTGTTTCCGCTTTACCTCCGCCCATAATCATAACCAATGGACGGGAGGGATTTTCTCGTACACCAAGAAGCACTTCGATCTCCTGTGCATGACGTAATCCAAGATAACTCGGCAAATACGCCGTAATTCCGACCGTTGAGGCGTGCGCACGATGAGCCGTCGCAAACGCTTCGTTGACATAGATTTCTCCAAATTGTGCGAGTATCTTTGAAAATTCGTGATCATCATCTTCTTCTCGGGGATCGTACCGAAGGTTTTCAAGCGCTATTATCGGGCTATTGTCAGAGGCAGTGTTCACGGCTTCTGGATTGGTGAACCAATCAGCAACAAATGTAATCTCTTTTTGTAACAGCTCTGCAAGCCGCTTAATGACAGGTTCCAAAGTAAATTCAGGATCACCCATTTTTTCCGGTCTGCCAAGATGACCAAGGATAATCACTTTCGCACCTTCGTTAGTCAAAGTCTCAATGGTGGGAATCATGGCCTTCAACCGAAAGTCCTCTCGGACGGCACCATCTTCCATGGCTACATCGAGGTCGCATCGCACGAGGATTTTTTTACCTGATACAGAAATATCAGCAAACGTTTTCATCTTGATCATATTATCACGCAGTAAACGGATATTCGAGAGCAAATATGGTTATTGTTTAGGAAAAAATGAATCGCTACGCTGTTTTACCAACTTCGATAGCCATTTCGACAAGGCGGTTAGAGTAACCCCATTCATTATCGTACCAGGCGAGTACTTTAAGAAGGTTACCTGCGACAACCATCGTGGCTGACAGATCAACAATTGAAGAATGGGGATCTCCGATGATGTCAGATGAAACAATTGGATCATAGGTAACGCGCAAGACACCTTCGTAATACGGATCTTCACTAGCCGTAATAAACGCGGCGTTCACTTCCTCAACGGTGACGTCCTTCTTTAATAAAAAGGTCAAATCTGAGAGAGATCCCGTGATCACCGGAACTCTCACGGCAATACCATCAAACCGATCTCCTAAAGAAGGAATAACGTCTTTACTAGCTTTCGCGGCACCCGTACTTGTGGGAACAATATTTACATAAGCCGAACGCCCTCGCCGCATGTCGTCCGTCTTACCTCCGGAGGGAAGTCCATCGACAAGATTTTGCGTCGCTGTCGTCGCATGGATGGTCGTCAACATTGCCTTCTCAATGCCAAATGCATTTTCGATGATCCGAGCGACAGGTGTAATACAGTTAGTGGTACACGAGGCATTAGAGATAACGTCATTCTTGTCATATGCATCATGGTTTACTCCTCGCAAAAACGTCATCACATCTCCACCTTTGGTTGGAGCCGAAACCACTACACGCTTAGCACCAGCTTGAATATGAGTTCGTGCCGTACCATCCTTAGTGAAAAACCCGGTACATTCTAAAACCACATCGACACCAAGATTTTTCCACGGAAGGTTGGTGGGGTCTTTTTCGGCGAACACTTTTACTTCTTTACCGTTAACCATGAGGCTAACATCAGTCGACTCGGTCTTGTACCCAAAATCAATCGGGGTGAGTTCATCATCAAGAGAAATCTCGTCTTTCCCTTCTTTAACCCCAAGAGAGTAATCGAATTCTCCATATGGTGAGTCGTATTTTAATAAATATGCCAAGGCACGGGCGTTTGATAAATCATTGATGGCTACAATTTCGATATCATCATGTTCGAGGGCGATTTTAAATGCTTGTCGGCCGATCCGGCCAAATCCATTGATGGCAGCTTTAATCATAGGGGTTATTTGGGTTCTTTTTCTAAATGCTCGTTAAGCCAAGACACCAGTGCATCTTTCGGCATGGCTCCCAGTTTACGGTCAATTTCTTCTTCCTCACCTTTTTCGTCCACACGTACTATGGCAAATGTCGGGATGCTCATTACGCCGGCAGCTTGAACCTGTTCACGATGTTCTTCTTGGTCAACATCTATTTGCTGAAACTGCATTTTCCCGGAAAATTCTTCTTCCACCTCATGCATTGCTGGTTTCATTTGTTGGCATGGGCCACACCAATCAGCGTAATAATCGATTAACTTCAACATGTAATGAGCATATCATAATCAAAAAATACTGACTACCCCATTCCAAGCTCAGTAGAACAAGATAAAAAAACAACCCCATGGTTTCATCAAAAGCTAGCCAAAAAACACAGAATACGCTATCATATTTTTTATGGAGCCATATCTCAAACTACTGCGCGAACATCAAAAGCTCGTTGCCGTTATCGGGCTTTCAATTGGCTTACTCCTGCTTGCTCGATTCTTTGCTCCCGATTCATTTCTCTCGTCAAATAAGACGGCACTATATTCTGAGGATCAATCTATGAGTAGCTCTACTCCACGATCAGCTGCCGATTCATTGCAAGGAGATGATTTCGCATATGGTGATAGTTTCAACGAAGCTACTCCCGAGACCACTTCTACCGACGGTAGTCCATCCGATCGTCTAATCATTAAGTCAGGAACACTTTCACTCATTGTCGAAAACGTGACTGCAGCCGTTGAAGATGTCCAGACTTTGGCAGAATCGATTGGAGGATTCGTAGTCAGTTCACGTATCTCTTCTGATGACTCTCCATATTATCCTTACTACACAACCAAAGGGAACAGCGATACTGTTACAGGCACAATCACCATTAGAGTCCCGTCCGATCGTTTTGACGAGGCTCTTGACCACGTCAAAAGTGTCGCAGAATCAGTAGAAACTGAGTCAGTATCGGGTCAAGATGTGACCGAAGAGTTCACCGACCTAAACGCACAACTTTCGAACACTCAAAAACAAGAAGAGCGGCTACTCGAGTTGTATACCCGAGCCGGATCGATCGAAGAAATATTAAAAGTGGAGAAAGAGCTCACTCGAGTGCGCGGCGAAGTAGAGCGACTCCAGGGCCGAATCAAATACCTTGAGAACAGCGCCAAATTATCATCAATTACTATCTCGCTCTCCGAAAAGACCGAAGATCCAATCATTACCGATACCAAATGGACTCCCAAAACAGCCGCCCGAAAAGCACTTCGAGATCTCGTTACGTTTGGTCAGGAATCCGTAGACGCTATCGTGTACTTCTTAATTAGATACAGTTGGATCCTACTCATCATCTACGTGGGTTTCATCATTTACAAACGTCGACGCTCATAGGTCGACACAGCATTGAACACATACTATCCCTAGGCGTATAATCTAGTCCCCTAAAACTGAACGCACTTTTGAGGTGCAAAGATGGAGCGAACCATGATTACTATCATTTTGTTAAGTGGTCCCGTTTCGGGAGCCACAATTAGGGTCACCGGCGTTGTCGCGGAAGGCCAAACGGTCACCGTAAACGAAATCATCTTCAACGCCTGCCAGCTCCCACTAAAAGTTGGCAAAACTATTACGCTCGGTGAACAAATCACCGGACCCGGAGAGGAACCACGTTTTATGATGGTTACGGAACCGGAGTTTGCTTAAATGGAAGGTGGGCAGATAAACTGCCCGCCTTCCTAACCAACCATCACACCAACCTAAATCGGTGCTGTTGCCTCACTTTTCGTGTGTTATTATTTTTCAGTACTTATGACTGACGTATCCCAAATCACAGATCAACTTAACGAAGAACAAAAAAATGCAGTGACTCACGGTGACGGTGCAGCGTTAGTCCTTGCGGGTGCGGGTAGTGGAAAAACTCGAGTACTCACGCATCGGATTGCCCACCTCATTCTCAACGGTGTCAGCCCCGATAACATCTTAGCCGTTACATTTACCAATAAAGCCAGTGCCGAAATGAAGGAACGTGTCAAAAAAATTCTTGCCGAAACTGACGTTCATGTAAAAACTTACCCAACCTTGGGAACATTCCATTCGCTTTGTGCCAGAGTTCTGAAAGCTCACATTCACCATCTTGGATATACGCGAGAATTCATTATTTATGATTCATCGGACCAACTTTCTCTGATAAAAAAAATCTTTAAGGCGCTAGATATTAACGACAAAAAAACAAATCCTCGTGGTGTTCTTAACGCTATCTCCTCGGCCAAAAACGATCTCATTTCACCTTCACTTTTTGAACAGTCTGCCAGGGGGACATTTCACGAACTTGTCGCCAAAGTCTACACACGCTATCAACGCGAGCTTAAACAAAACAATGCATTAGACTTCGATGATTTACTCGTTTTAACCGTGAAATTATTGCAAGAGAACGAATCTGTACGGACCCAATACCAACAACGATACCAATATGTGTTAATAGATGAATATCAAGATACCAATCAGGCTCAATATATGATCGCTCGGCTGATGTCAGAGCCACAAAAAAACATTTTTGTCGTTGGAGATATGTCCCAGGCTATTTATAGCTGGCGTGGAGCCAACATTCGAAATATTCTCCAATTTAAAACGGATTATCCTGGAGCGACGATTTATAACTTAGAACAAAATTACCGTTCGACTCAAACAATTCTTGATGCTGCTACCGCCGTCATCACCCCAAACCGAAAAGCGCACCCAATCTTGAACTTATGGACAGAAAACAGTGAGGGGGAACCGATCACCTTATACGAAGGAAACGATGAGACCGATGAAGCATTTTATATTTCGCAAAAAATTAAAGAGCTTGTTAAGGACGGATCCGACTATGAAAACATGAGCGTGCTCTACCGCACCAATGCTCAGTCTCGAGCGCTTGAAGAACTCTTCATCAGAGAAGGCATCCCGTATCAGCTCATCGGAAATGTGAAATTTTACGACCGTCGTGAAATCAAGGATATATTGGCTTATCTTCGATTGATCTATAACCCAAACGATTCGATTAGTTTCGACCGTGTCGTAAATACCCCCACCCGAGGCATTGGTCCAGCCACAATTGAACGTGGAGGCCCTAAGCTAGACGCGTTTTATACGCTAATGGAATCTTTCCGGGAAAAGGCGGCTTCTCAATCAATCTACGACTTGATTGATACCGTGTTAGATGAAATCGACTACGAAGCATACCTGAGCGATGGAACCGAAGAGGGAATTTCTCGATGGGAAAACGTCAAAGAACTTAGATCCGTTGCCGCCGAATATGCCCATCTTGAACCCATTGAATCGTTAGGGGCTTTTTTAGAAAACGTCGCGCTTGTTGAACAAACAGATATGTCTCAATCAGGAGATACCGTGGCATTATCCAATGTTCTTCATCAGGGTGTAACACTCATGACCCTCCATGCAGCCAAAGGCCTTGAATTTCCGGTTGTATTTATGATCGGTTTAGAAGAAGGTATTTTCCCACATAGTAGAAGTATGACTGATCCTCAAGAACTCGAAGAAGAACGACGACTTTGTTATGTGGGTATCACGCGCGCACGGGAAAAACTTTTCCTTAGTTTTGCGCGTCGGCGCCTGCTTTTTGGCGAACGGCTGCCTAATCCACCCTCTAGATTTTTAGGTGACCTACCCAAAGACACGTTAGTTCATGAAAAATCGAAATCTTTCGGGCAATTTGATACTTCGTTTGGCCGTTCTTCAAGCTATTATGGCGGAAATATCGACGATGAGGAGATTATTTTTTAGCTTCAGGTAGAGAAAAACACGTTTTTTTTAAATCCGAACTGCTTAAAACCCCGCTATAGTAGGATTTATAAAAATTCACATCCAGAAAATCGTTTGCAAAGCATCTGTTCCTTTTCTAGAATTATCTCTACAAAACGTATGTTGATTTCAACTGAGGACAACGAGCCCAATATACGACCCAAAAACTTAATCGTTGCCGTTTCGATTTTTGTCTCCACAGTAGGGTTTTGGCAAATTCAAAACCCCGCATCTACACCAACAACTGTACAGGGTTCAACTGCTGTTATGGCCGCAACGACTGAATTGGCAACCGATTCGGTTGAAAAGTTGGTTATCTATAACGCACGCCCCATAAAAACAGAAACTTCCGTCAAAAAAGAAGTCTCATTTGAGCAAGAAATCATTCCGTTTGAAACGGTGGTTTCATATGATGCCAATCAAGAGGTAGGGTATGAAATTGTTACGCAATACGGTGAAAATGGATACTACGATCGGTCATATGAGGTTGAGATGTTTTTTGGTGAAGAATTAT
>JAGQKX010000029.1 GCA_020429905.1 candidate division WWE3 bacterium | reverse complement strand
CCTTAATATTATTTGTTACATCCATGTTTATAACTAAAAAGCGTTTACCTTCTCTGGCTTTGATCCACGTCCCACGAACAAGTACACGCTGCTGCATCTGTGCCGCGGTTAAATTCACATCAAATGTTTGCACCAAGGTATCTCCATCACTATTTTTTGCTCTAAGCGAAACTTGTTTTTGAATTTCTACGGGTGATCCAATTATTTCTGCATCTGAGGAATCGTTTGCACGTGTTTTGGTAAAACCAATAATAAAGAGGCCCACAACGGCAACTAAAATAAGTTTCGTTTTGTGGTTTTTAATAAAACTTGTCATGCCTGAAAGGCTTATTCTTTTTTGTTCTCCGGTCTTTTTTTGTCTCATAACTTTATCGAGAAGCCAATCCGTATATTAACCTCGAGTATAAAAGCAAACGGTTATACCTGTCAATGACTAGTAACTTACGAATAAGCTTCTTGCTACTAGATCAAGATTTAGACACACTTTGCACCAAAACGATACATTAAGACACCAAAAATCACTAGGCTTTTAGTATCAACTACAGTATCTTAAAACAACCCAGCAATTTACCCATGTTTAATACTATGCATGGTAAATGATGAGTCATATAACTATTTAGTTGGTAAATGTTAGGGCAGTTACAAAAATTAACTGATGCGATTTTTCTCTTATTCTCAACTATTATTTCTATCCAAAGTAATCAAAGCAGTGAAGAGCATTTATAAGCGGGTTAAATTGAAATCTTACACGCTCTTACTATGAGATGGTATCGTCTAATGAAATAATTATCAATAGGTGAATTACATTTATGTAAAGGCTTGTTAACACAAATGTTGAGACTAGAAAATATGTAAGGTGATACCTACCCCTACCTCTGAAATGAGAAAGAAAACGTAGATAAATAAAAAGAGCAACCCTTCGACCAATCCAAGTTTTTTATCTTGCCGGACGACAACTTCAAAAAGAACCAAAATGACTGCCAAAAACAGAGTCGGTGTGGCATATACCGTAATATCTGGAATTATGATGGGCCTAAATAGAGCTGTGATTGCTAGTACGAGCGTTGAATTGGTGACGACACTTCCGATAAGGTCACCGAGCACAAGAGAATCTTCGTGTTTTTTTATTGCCTGAAGTTCAAATGCGAGTTCCGGGAGTGACGTTCCCAGCGCTACAATAAATAACCCAACCAAACCGACAGAAAAACCTAAAATATCTGCCAGATTTTTGGCCGCGTACACTAATACCTGAGCGGAAAAAATAAGTAATAGGGCACCAACCGTAAAGATAAGAAAACTCTGCAA
Organism: candidate division WWE3 bacterium; assembly: GCA_020429905.1. Lineage (GTDB taxonomy): Bacteria > Patescibacteriota > 4484-211 > 4484-211 > JAGQKX01 > JAGQKX01. The sequence continues at coordinate 7,098 of JAGQKX010000029.1, read as the reverse complement.
TGCCTCTCGGCTCGTGACGTGCGTTTCAGTTTCATGAAATGATTTTCGCTGATCTAGTAGTCGCATGATATAGATGCTGTAAAAAATCATTAAGATAACCGCATCCCCCCGAGACAACATTCCGTCAAACATCAACATGATCGGTGCCGAAGAGAACATCATCATATACAGCGAATCACGTTTCGCGATAACGCTCTTTGAGTACAATCCACCGCTCACCAAAATAACAATACCAAACACAAGTGTTAGATCAACGATATTCGACCCCACGACATTTCCTAAAACAAGCGTGGGCGCGTTTTCTAAAGCCGCTGATATTCCGACAAAAATTTCAGGTAAAGAGGTTGCCAAGGCCATCAAGATGAACGCTACAGAAAATTCAGTTAATCGAAAAAATGCGGCTATATTGACCAATGACCGCACGAGAAACAACGAACTTCGAGCAAGAACAATCGTACTGGCAAATAAAATAAGAAGGTTTACAATCAACATGGTTATAGACGATATGCCACCTCAGCCCACGAAACAAGACTATTCATATCTGAAATCCTATCCTTGGAGCCGATGACAACAAAAATAAGAACGTGTCCGTTAATTGATTTGGCTATCACAAGATTTTCTCCAGCTTCAGGACTGGTTCCAGTTTTTACTCCAAGAACATCGGGCTGTTCAATAAATGGATTCGTATTAACCACATTATGCACGATCGCCCCCTGGTTGCCAATTACTATCGCTTTGTCCAAACCAACAATATCCAACAACACCTCATTTTTCATAAGTAAGGCAGCTAAGTGAGCGACATCTTTGGCTGAGGAGTAATTGGACTGTTCATCATATCCGATCGGATTTGAAAAGTGTGTGTTGGTAAGATGTATGTTTTGCGCTAACGCATTCATAGCCACAATAAAGGCATCGTACCCACCCGGATAATCGGCGGCAAACATATAGGCAGCATCATTACCAGAGACCAATAGCATTCCTGTTAACCCCTCTTGAACGGTGATGTTTTCACTCGGTTGTAGATGAAGCAACGATCCAGTAATGTCATAAATATTTTGAGGTACGGATAAAACCGACTGCATATCATAGTGATTCGCAGCTACGATCGCTGTAGCGATTTTGGTCAACGAAGCGATGGGTAACTCAGCCTCTCCATTCATCGAATATAATTCCATATTCATGTGCGGATCATAGATATAGGCCGATTTGGCTGTCAGCGGCGCAACCTGTGTTGAATGATCAAATTGAATAAATGCCTCAGGTTTATCAAAGACGAATGTGGGTTCATCTGGCACTCCAACTGTTTCTACTACCCGAGCTCGCGCCACAGGTACATTAGTCCTTGTTAGTCGCAAAGAAAGAGGGCCTTCGAGTAAAAAAGATAAAGCGAGACCGAAAAATACTGCACCACTGACAGCTAATAGTGTTATTTTATTTTGTTCATTTGGCTGGCTCACACACAAATTGTAACAGAGGGATATTTAAACTCGAACGAGTGATTATTATTGAGAAAAGTCACCCAATAGCGGACGTTCCGCCAAAATATAATCTTCATAGAGCATAATAATCGTTTTGGTATGTAATCCTGGATTATAAGCAATCTTCTCATTCTGAGAGAGAGAAACATCAACGTAGGTTTTAATCCCTATCAGTGATCCAAAAGGAGGTACGGCTCCAACCGCTACCCCGGTTATTTCTGATACCTCATCGTGTGTAGCAAATCGGAGATCTTTGATCCCGAATAAGGACTTGAATTTCTTACTATCAATTTTTTCTTTTCCTGAAATAACGATGAGAATTGGATTTTTATCCGCGAGACAAAGTATCGCTTTGGCCCCTTGCCTAAGTTCAGTCCCTCTCGTTTCAGCTGCCTGGGCACTCGTAAAAACAGCATCATGGTCGCTTTCACTAAAGCGGATATGTTCGTTCCGGAGAAGGGTAACAATTCGATCGTAGAGCGTGTCAGTGTCTGGCATAGAAATTATGCCTCTTCAGAGTCGGTCTCAATAACAGAAACATGGAGTTCTTCTAATTGTTCTGGATCCAGCGCACTGGGAGCATCCATCACCGCTGTCTTACCTGATGAAGTCATCGGGAACGGAATCGCTTCTTTAAGAGAACTCTCCCCTGCCAAAATCATGATGTGCCGGTCAAGACCTAATGCAATTCCTCCATGAGGTGGTGTACCCAAGCGAAATGCTTCGAGCATGTGCCCTACATTTTCCTCTGTCTCTTGTTCAGAATACCCCATAATCCGGTACGTTGCTTCCAAAACAGCTGGATCATGTGCCCGAATACTTCCGCCACCAGCCTCATACCCATTACACACCAAGTCATATTGTGTTGTTAAAATCTGTTCAATATTCTGACCTGCAAGATGCCACTCAAGATGCTCTGGGAGTGGACTGCTAAAAGGGTTATGCGTAAACGTCCAGCCGCTTTTACCATCTTGTACTTCGGCAGCATCTTCGCTATCTACTTTTTTAAAGAACGGGAAATTGATCACCCAGGCAAAAGCGAGAATTCCATTTTCTTTGTCTTCTTCCGTGCGCATATCAAATTTGTCTGCCCCGTATTTTTCCATGGCCTCTTGATAATCGATGCGCGGGAACGGTACCTCTTTTATTTTTCCACCAACGGCCGTAATGGCTTCAACCACAATTTCTTCGATAAGCTGCATGTTCTCTTCTCGATTTACAAAACTGACCTCAAGGTCAACCTGCGTATGTTCGTACCCGCGATCAGCCCGAAGATCTTCGTCACGAATACATCGAGCAAATTGGAAATACCGTTCAACACCAGCCGTCATCAATAATTGCTTGTATTGTTGTGGTGACTGTGGAAGCGCATAAAATTTACCCGCATGATGCCGTGATGGGACGACAAAGTCTCGTGACCCCTCTTTGGTCGACTTGGTCAGAATTGGGGTTTCCACTTCCTGAAAATCTCGTTTATGTAACGCTTCTCTCATGGCGCGTGTGTAGTCACTGCGCAGTTTCATAATCGAGCGCATACGCTCCCGTCGTAGATCCAGATATCGATACCGTAAACGCATTTCTTCATTAATCTCCCGCCCATCTGTATTTACTGGAATTGGCAGCTCGGATGATTTATTCACCACTGTGTAGTCAGTGATCTCAAGTTCGATTGAACCGGTTTCCATCTCTGTATTAATCATCTTTTCCGGACGATTTTTTACCAGACCTGTTATCTGAAGTACCGATTCGGGAGTGACATCCGGCATTTTCCCTCCAAATACACACTGCACGATACCGGTTCGATCACGCAAGTCCAGAAAAGTAATCTTGCCATGATCACGTTTGGTATCTACCCAGCCATTTAAGGTCACGGTTTCATTAATCTTTTGAGTTGATTCGATAATTGTTTGTAATTTCATATCCTAATAATAAAAAAACCTCGCATTGATCATTTGATCGTTGCAAGGGTCCTATGAGTGTGGACGGTGCCACCTTGTCTTTACTTCATTCCAGCTATTCGGGCTTACCCGTGTAAGATGTATGACCAATGTGGCTGAATGTGTCACTCTCAATACTGAGCATTCATAAATACACGTACAATTACTTAGGCCTATTTTATCAAAAAAATTATTCCCGTCCAGTAGCAGTCCCAGAATCAATCGCTTTAAGATTTAATTGGATGGTTCGGTTACCTCGAAATTCGTTTATTTCTAATGAATACAAAACACTCACAGACTGGCCTAATTTTAACTTTTCAGACCAACCGCCGAGCCCAAATCCAATGGCTTCTACGCTGCCACCATCATTCGTTTGTAACTGTAATTTGAGGTGGTTTGATTTTGCTCCAATCACTTTATTATTTGTCACTATGAGTTGATGCGAAATAAATAGCGGCTTAGGGTTACCGACGCCATACGGGGCCATACTCTCGATCATGTCGGCGGTTTCAAAGGTAAATAACGATGATGGCAATTCAGTCTCTGCAATATAAATTTTTGGAGGACGCTCATGGTTAAATTGTACCGCGGCATATTCACGCAACATCAATCTGAATTGCGCAATATTTTCTTCCGAGATACTTAACCCAGCGGCCATTTCATGTCCTCCTGCTTCTTCCACCAAATTTTCATGCGCTTTAATCGCATCTACAACGTTAAACCCCGAAATTGATCGGGCACTCCCCTTATAAACCGACTCTCCTTTGCCTAACGCAATAACTGGCACATGATATCGTTCAGCGAGTTTACCAGCAATAAGACCTAAAATCCCTTCGTGCCAATGTTCGCTATTGACCACCAAAAATAAATCATCCTGCCATTTTTCTTTTTCAATCAGAGTGATTGCCTCTTCGATTGATTGTTGTGTCAGCAATTGCCGCTCTTCGTTCGTTTCATGCATTTTTTGAGCTATTGATCTCGCCCGATCTGGATCTAACGTGCACACGAGCCGAAGGCTCTCCATAGCATTCTCTAATCGACCCATGGCATTTAATCTTGGAGCTATAACCCACCCAACTTCATACGTACCAATTTCTTTATCTTCAATGCCTGCAATCTGATACAGCTGACGAAACCCTTCTCTTTTTGTTTGGGATAGCTGACGAAGCCCTTCTTTGATCAATACACGATTCAAGCCTACGACTGGCTGTATATCGGCAAGCGTCGCTAGGGCTACCAAATCGATCCCTTGAAAGATAGATGCCTGAGGATTAAATTCCTCCCGTAACATTACTGATAACGCCCAGGCAATACCCGCTCCACACAACGAATATGTGTGCATTTTCGGAACCGACTCGGGTACCTTTCCTTCCTGAATTGAATGATGATCAGTGACAATAAATGAGAGGCCGTGGCCCTTGCCGTATTCGATAGCCTCTCGACTGGTGATACCACAATCGACTGTTATCACGACCGCATTTTTCTGTTTAGTTTGAGAGAGGATATCGTCGAGTGATTCCTGACTCACTCCATATCCATGGTGTGCTCGATGCGGAATAAATGGCATCACATTTTTATAATGTAAATCATGATAAATCGTTTCCCAAAGTGTGGCAGTCGCAGAAATTCCATCAACATCATAGTCTCCATGGATCACGATAGGTACGTTATTATTAATAGCATTTTTAATAATGGCAATAATTTCTGACACAGCATCTTCGTCAAAAAGCTTTTTGATCTCTGGCATAATTTTCTCGACTGAAGTTTCGAAAAATAACGCCTCATCATGCTCTTGATTAATATTTCTGTTCTCCAAAAGTATTTTTTTTAGATCTTCAGAGGTCTTGGGGATTATGGCTGACTTGAGCTCCCACGCAACAGATTTTGACATATGAGGAGTATAACACTGCGAGAATTTTTAGAATTATTGGATGAGCGATTGAAGACGGTCAAGCGTGGTTTGTTTACCAAGAACTGAAATTGTGTCAAACAATGGGGGAGTGGCTTTTTCTCCAGTTACGGCTAGTCTAATGGTCATAAACAATTCCTTAGGTGACCAATCGGTTAGTTGATCTTGTAACCCTCTCAATAGTTCTTCTAACTTCTCAGCCTGCCACGCTTCCTCTGGCACTTCTTCGAGAACCGCCAGAATTTGTGGAATTATCTTACGCGTATCATCAGCTGTTTTGCTTTTTTGGACAACGGCATCAAGTGTCACATTAATTTCGTCAAAAAAATAGTAGGTAAGATCTCTAAATTCAGAAAAGACTTTTATTCTCTCTTGAATAAGGGAAACAACTGCTTCTAGTTTGTTTCGATCGATGGTGGCTATTGCCTCGTCATAACTAATGAGGCGATCAGTAAGTTCACTCACGGTAAAATTTCTGATATAGACCCCATTGAACCACAGTAATTTTTCCCGATCAAAAGCGACCAAATCTGCCGAATGTACGTTTGCCAAGTCAAACTTTTGAATAAATTCATCTACAGAAAAAATTTCTTCATCTGTCCCCGGATTCCACCCAAGCAACATTAAAAAATTCAACAATGCTTCTGGTAGATAACCTTCATCCAAAAATTCGCGGGCAGAAACGGACCCAAATCGCTTAGATAATTTTTTACCAGCTCCTACTTCTTTGAGGTTGGGAAGGTGGATAAATTTTGGAGTTTCCCACCCAAAATATTTATATAACAAAACATGTTTAGGAGTAGATGAAACCCAGTCAGATCCGCGCATAATGTGCGTGATCTCCATCAGATGGTCATCCACCACGACCGCAAGATGATAGGTAGGAAATCCATCTGATTTCAGCAGAACCTGATCATCAACTTCTTCACCTGCAAAAGAAATGTCGCCAAGTACCTCATCGTGAAAAGAAATGGTTTCATCACGAGGAATTTTAAGACGAATCACATATGACTCTCCTTCAGTAACCCGTTGTTTGGCCTCACGGATATCTATATTTTCAGCGCAGTACCGATCATACATGGGTTTAATGCCTTTTTCTTGTTGTGAAGCTCGCAATTCTTTCAAACGGTCCTCTGAGCAAAAACAGTAGTACGCATGTCCTTTTTCGACCAGATCTTCAGCATATTTTTTGTAGAGTCCGAGCCTCTCTGACTGAATATATGGGCCATAATCCCCGCCTACCTGCGGTCCTTCATCCCATGACAATCCATAATCCTTGATGACTTCTAGAATACGTTCCATGGAACCTTCAACAAATCGAGTTCGATCGGTATCTTCAATTCTAATCACAAAAGCACCCTGGTCTTTTTTAGCCAGGGCATAGTTGTATAACACAGTTCTAATATGACCGATATGATATTCTCCTGTTGGACTCGGCGCCATTCGCGTTCGCGTCATAGATGCATTGTACTATCTTGGCACAAGGAAAAGAAATGATATTGTCTGCCATTACAGTATAAACCTGCGTGCTATACTTAGAATATGACTTTGACTGAAGCAGCCAATACATTTCGTACCACCATAAAGTTTGGTTGGTTAATCATTTTTTTGCCTCTGGTGGTTAAAATCATTTTGACCATTATGAATTCGGCGAGTGCACCTGACCCGGGAGCTCAACCGCCGCCTGTTTTTGACGCTGCATTTGGTAAATTACCGGCCGTAGTCATTTCAAATGTCGATGTACAGACAACAACCCCACAGTTTAATCTCGATC
>JAGQKX010000028.1 GCA_020429905.1 candidate division WWE3 bacterium | reverse complement strand
ACTTACAAGATCACGGACGAAATTGATGTAACTCTCGAGTTGTTGTCTGAGCGTATCTGTTGGCTGCAGTTTTCTGAATCCTGCGAGATAATCGAGGTACTTGGTAATGTCTATTTGCCGGGTTCTGATCACTACTTGCATCGGAAAATCGAGTGAATTAATGAGGTTAGCATAGGAGTAGATCGCGGCATCTTGTTCTGATTCAGAAAGAAGATCGAAATTAATGGCTTGAGCCTCCAGTACAATTCGATATCGTCCTCCTTTGAGCACGAGAACATTGTCTTTAATATCAATAATATCGAGATGATTTTGCGTACTTCCTAAAAAACTGGGCATAATAATTATGAACTTGCTGGAATAAGAATTGGCTCTACGGGTTTTCCAGTAAGTTCAACTTCTATTGTATCAAAGGTCATACCTTCTTTTTCTGTCTCTAATGAATATTTTCCGTTATCTAATGCGGTTGTGATCCAATACTGACCTAATTGGTTCGTTTTGAGGGCTCGAAGTGGGCGACCTTCACTATTTTTGATAATGACGATAGCATCAGTGACTAATTTTTTATTGGTATCTGTGACAACTCCATTAATGGCGTTTTTTTCATTGGTTATGGTAGGCATCTTAATTTGTACTTCTGCAGCTGGACTCGCAGCTGGCTGGGTAGGTGCAGGTTGGGGTTGTACAGTTGGTGCAACTGCTGGTGCCGCAGGCTGAACAGTCGTTGGTTCAGGGGTTTGAGTTTTGTTTTGATCAATGGCCATCGTCTGATTGATTAACTGTCGAATAGGCGGATCTAGTTCTGGGGTTTGACCGTCATCTCCTGATGTTGGTGTTTCGGTTGTATCCGCGGTTTTGAGTTCGGTATGTTGCTGTTCGAGTTCACCAAGCGTTCTTTCTGCTTCTTCATGCTCCTTCAATTTTTGCTGTAATTCTTCTGCTTTTTTATCTAGGCGTTTTTGCTCGTTGGCTAACTTATTAAATGTGTCTTGTTGTTTTTGCAATTGTTCTTGCAGATTTTTTATCAGCTCTTGGCTCGCTCCAGGCTCATGACGGAGTTTATCGAGCTCTTGTTTACTGTTAAGCAGGGCGTGTTCTACGTTTTTCAACAATGCACCTTTAGTTTTTTGTTCGGTGAGATATTCTAACTTCTTTCGTTGTATTTCTGGCAGTTCTTCACGCATCGATTGTAATTTTTCTTCCTGATCATGAATCTGCTGTCGAAGGTCAGAGAGAACGCTCAGTGAATTTGCGAGTGCTTCGCTCGAAAGGCTAGAAGAATCATCGGATTGCTCTGGTTGTTCCGTTGTCGATGGTTGTTGAGATTTATCTACAACTGTTTGTTGCGGTTCTTCTGGTGAAGAAACTGGATTCGGTTCAGGTTGTACTGGCGGTTCCTGTTGGGCAACCGCTGGTGCGGTTTCCGTTTTAGGAGTAGGCTTTTTGACCGATGTTGACAGTTCATCCAATAGGTCGGAAATTGATTTTCCAGCTTCAGGTTGAGCCTGAGGTGGTCCATCTTCTACCACTTGGACTAACTCTGACATCTCGGAGTCTTTCTTTTCTTTTTCAGGAATGGCTATACTTGCCTCTGGTTCTATAGACTCAGCAATCGTTTTTTCCTTAGTTATGGCCGGTTCGGATTGGATCGATGGAGGAGCTGTGTCTGAAACGGCGGGTGCGTTTTCATTGACCTGAATTATGGGTGGTTGATCCGCTTTGGGAATTGCACTCTGGGATTGAGGAACTTGAGCCGTCTGCGGTGTCTGGTCAGGGGCTACTGTATTTGGCTGAGCCGCTGGAGCAACTTTTTGCTTTGCTATGGGTGGTTTAACCGCGGTTGGAACGGCAGGTTTAGGAGGTGCATCAGGCTGAATAGTAATCGTCTCGCTTTCCGGCGGTTGCTGTTGGCCAAATCTTTTTTGGATTTCGGGTGAAGGAGTAAATGTTTGCTGTTGCCAAATAGGTGTTACCTGTGGGGCAACCGACACTCGCGATAGATGTCGGTTTGTCCGCTGGTTGGACAACAACTGAACCCTATTATGGGCAGAATTTTGAGGCATAGCAATAAAGGTTGGGTTCTTTTTGCTAACTGCTAAGCCTTTCATAGTTTGGGCAGTGTCTTGATTTTCCATCATGGTTCGATATTGCGAGCTTCACTTTCTTCGGTAACATTCACATTTGGTATGGTTGATGAAGCTGAAATTGGTTGTATATTTTGGGGCACAGTCTGTCCAGATTGTGTCGGCTCGTATTGTCGCGAAAGCATAGAAATTTTTTGCAGAAACGCTTTCTCTTCATCGCTGTAATCTTTTTTCTGTTCTTGGGTTCGCCAGAAGTTCAGGAAATCTTCAAGATCATTAGAGGTCTTGGAACTCTTAGCTGTTTTCACATGAGGAACAACATAGGATGGAAGCAATGTTTCGGGTGGAACAGCTTCTTTTTTCCAGACACGCAATGTTGGTTTAGCTGCAGCTCCCAAAAACATAACGACCCACGTGTCTGTTCTTCGTCCGCCAAAACTAACAATCGCCAGCAAGACCGAAACAGGAGCAATAACCAATACCGCTCCAATTCTTATTATTCCGGGGAACGGAAGCATGAAGAAGAGCATGATGGCTAAGCCTCCTACCGCAAGGTAGATAAATTGTTTGGGAGTAAACTGACCGATAATTTTACTCTCGAACTTGGTCACGTTTTGAGGAATCTTATGTGTAAATGGCACTTGTGCAACAACGTTTTTACCATCGTAAAAACGCGGTAATCTAGTTACAGTATAGTGTAAAACTTGTTGAAGTAAAAGGCATTATTTAAGAATTCCAGAATATATTTTTTAGAATGAGGGCAGTTTTTAGTAGGTATCTGTATCTCCTTCACCTTGTTGTACAAAGATCTGTTGATACGCTTCTAACTCCATGGCATCGTATAATCTGACAGCAACAACCTTTTGAGTTTTCTGGTCAATAATATAGGTCTTCCCTTCGAGTGGGTACGCCACATTGGTTACGTTTCCATACTCTCGCATATAACTAAAATGGTTCAAATTATCGCTTTCGTATTTTTGGAGTACTGCGTCTTGATCTTCTTGTTGGGAAGACGGTATTTGCAACAATATTGCCAGTATTTTTCCATTGGTATCAGTCCAAACTCGTTGACGGTAGGGTACATCCGGAGAAGTATATTCATAATAGGTAACACCGTCCTCAAATTGATATTCGGTCGTTACCGGATTCCCCAGTGTGTTGCGTATATCTCTCGCACTGATTTTCGATACAGGGGTATCAATAAAAGATTTATACGTTTCGTACGGTTGAGAAGTCGGCTCTTGAAAACGTTGACCGATCGAAATAGTAGCCGTTAACGCGACGATAATGGAAAGCGCAAAAATGATTAGTTTTTGTTTATTTTTCATAGGTTTATTTAGTAACTGCAAGAAGTAGTTAATGAACAGCCTGAGTTACTGACATCGCTCGATGGCAAAATACAACTGTCGTCGAAATCATCGCTACTTGCATGAACAATTTGGTATGCAGCATGCATGCTGTTATAGAAATTAGAATTTACCCACTGGTCGGGGGGTGTTTGAGCGGCACATGTGCCAGGTCCATCTGAAAATGTACAGAGATATTTCTTCACGTCGAGTTGCTCGACACCTGGAGCACAGCCGGCCTCACGGCAGGCTTGAAAATTACCGCCGTACGTCAAATAAGAGTTAAAGGTATTAAAGAAACAGCTAATTTGTGATTGGAAGTTACTTTGGGGTACGTTTCCGCTGACACATCCGAAATCTCCAACTACCGGGAATTCACAGTAGTTACTCGCTGCCGACTCTTCTATCCAAATGGACATGGCAAACGCGGGATCTACTCCTGCTGCCTGTGCCTGATTGATAACATCGTTATAACAGGTCTGCAGGTTATCGGTATCAGTTTGGGCGAACCGTGGTGAATTCTGAAGTAATGGAATCATCTGGGCAACAGGTTTTACATTATGTCCACTTGGGGTTGGTGCGTTTGGATCACAGTTGACTTGGGCTGAGCCTCCGCTACACGTACCAGTGCCTGCACATGAGCCCTGACAAGTTGAGGGCGTCACGGACTGGGGATCAGTTTGCGCGTCACAGGGATCATATCCTACGCCTGGCGGTCTGATCTCAAAGTGAAGGTGGGCGATATCGGTTGTTCCGTTGGTGCAGCCATCAGGATTTACATTTCCACATAAACTAACATTTTTCCTCGGACAACTTGGTCCAGCATTAGGATCACTGGCTGGTAAACAGACAGGTCCGACAGCACTGATGGGATCTCCTTGGCTTACGGGACCAAGGGCAGGTAAGTTATTAGGGTCTTGGTGGGCATAATAATATCGTGTGCCATCTGGGGCAGTAAGAATAATGAGGTATCCATAACCTGCTGTAGTATTAAATGAGGCCGTGGTTATATCCCCGTCGACTGCCGCATAGGTTGTTGTTCCGGTAGCGGCGAGATAGTCTGTACCTCGATGGTCTTGACCGTACCACGTTGGTGAACACTGTTGGTATCCTACGTTTCCGCCTAATATTGGACAAGCGATACAGCCTCCAGGAGGAGGAGGGGCTGGTGGACCACCACCGCCGGGTGGTGGGTTCGTGGCGGACGTTGCCCCGATAATGGGAAGAATTTCTACCCAATCGCGGATGTCATTATCAAAAAAAGTATAGTTACCCGGGGCCGAACCATCCAACTGTCCTTGAGCTGCGCTGGAGGGAGGTGTCTCGGCGTCAAAAGGGTCGCAACGAGTGCCGGAGCCAGGAGGGCAGGCACATTGTTGTTGGACGATTGGGACGTTTGGTCCGCGGGCTATCCAGTCGCTAATTGAACACCCCTGATTTGCACCTGGAATCGATCCACTACAACTTCCACCGCCTGCATACGCACAACCGGGAGCAGCCCAACATTCGGAGATAGGTTCGTTTGGACCGATGATGACCCAAACCTCACCACTGACTAACGCATCAAGATCTTCCATGAATTGAACGAGTTCGTTAGGAGTATCAAATCCACCACTGTTATCCTGGACACCAATACGAATAACGGGTGTGATTCCACGGTTAAGGGCACTATTAATACCGGGCATTAATGAAGGAAATGATCGGTTGGTGTCGTTGTTAGCGATTTCAATGGTCCATTGCATACCATGCTGACCCGCTTTCCCATAAAATCCACCGTCAGAAGATGAGTAGTAAACGGCTGAATTGGCTCCCACTTTATTACAATTTCCTGCCCCGCCACAAATAGTAAACAGATCGCTATCTGAGATCGCGTACTGACTCCAACCCCCGTTAGTGTTGAAAACGTTAAATAACATGCTCCCCAAGATATTTGATTGGCTATTGATCCAGCTCGCTGAGTTTCCAAGGTTGGTTCTGGCTGTACCGATATCTGAACCTTGTAGTAGTTCATACCATCCAATTTCGGTTAATATCATCGGACGATTTCCTATGTTTGGATTAGTGCGAGCAGTGGCGACCCAATCAGGGATATAGGGACCGTTTTGAAAGTTATATGCGTTGCCCCCGATGGCATCCAAACTCCCCCAATATACGGAACTTCCCGCCATGGTGTTCACCATGTCTTGGAAATAGGGCGAAGTCATATTGAAAACAGGAGATAACGTTCGAATGTTGGGGAGATCATCACTGTTAGGTACCCCGGGTGTTGAACCAATCCCCGCCATTACCGCATCAATATAATTAGCCACCGCATTGCCAATACAAGCGACGTCAGGTCCTCCAGCGGCATCCGTTTCAATTGTCTTGAAATATCCAAAACCACCCGTAAACCAACTTGCCAAACCTATCGCGAGTCCGATGAGAATGATGGCGTAACTCTGAGCATTCTTTTTATGTCGATTTATCAATACAGTCATTATTTTTTATGGTAATGCAGACACATACATTTGTACATTATTATTCGTGAATTCATATACTGGGCTAATATAGTAGGTATCTTTGAAATTATTAAGAAGTTTGTTTGAGACAAAATAGGCGAGATCTGACTGAGCAAATGTAAAATCTTCTGTCTCGGGGATGACAGCTGTCTGCCCATTATAGTAGACTCCTTGGCCATTTCCGGCACGATTAGCGGCTTCAATAAAATCAACAATCTTTCTTTCTTCCGGGTTAGTCACGTCCAAATTAGGATACCAAAGATTTGCAGCGATGATTGCTCCAGAAGTGTGCACCCGAACGTACAATTTTTGCGGGAACACCAACGATAATCCGTTTACCTTCAATGGAACCGTGACATCAAAATAACCATTAACAGGCGCACCGGGAGTTTTTTGGGCAAAACCAGAAGACAGATCGTATGCCTCAACAGGATTATTAGGAAATTGGTAGATTGGATTTTCAAAATGGATCGCTTTGACAAATTTTAATGCTTCACCGGCCGCCCCTTCAACATTCTTGACGCTAGAGTCGCTTGAATCAACTTTAGTTACATCCCGTGAGTAGGTGACCATCCCGATGTAGGGTTGAATGGTAAGTTGTTTATCTCCTTCATAATAGGTGTATCCATTCGCCGTGGAAATTACTTGGGAATTTCCAGTGAACCCAAAGTCTCTGGCTAACGCGGCTACTGATTCTCGAGAAAATAATTCTTCAGGTCCTTGGAGTATTTTGTAAACGGGAACTGTTTCGGGTACCTTCAGCGGATCCTCAAAAGTAAACTCGGTTGGCGTATCCGTATAGATAGGATTTCCGAAGCCTAGATCTCGCTCGGTTTGAAGCAAGGTGGGTGTTGGCTGCATAGCCAGATTGCCGGGGTTTGTGGTTGGAGATTGATTTAGAAATTGAATGACTCCATAGGCACCCAACCCTAAAACAATCACGATGAGCATAAACGCTACGATACGTTTTTGATTATATTTTAAGCGATCTCTCATAGTTGTTGATGTTTCAGTTTCATTCATATATTAAGTTGGGTTTACGTATACCGGTCCTACCACAAGGTTCGGTGCAAACCGTAATTTGCTAAAGAATTCGCTTTCAAGGTCAGTTACCCAGCAACCCAGCGAATATGGATTATCAATACAGCGTTCGCCACCAATATCTCCGTTGATAGGTAATGCATTAGGATCTGATGGATCAATCGTCATAATCTCATACTGTGTATGTCGATCTCCTGGAGATCCTGTATCTCCCATTTTACCAATGAGTGCACCGCGCGGAACGTAGAGTGAGGTGCCGTATTCCCAACGCGTTCCATTAGATGAGAACGTACTGGCCCGATCACGGCTATCTATCTCTAACTGGATGGATCCTGGCAATAGATGTGAATATCTGGTCAATGCGTCAGGGATAAGGTCACGATTGAAATCAGTCTCTATTTGAACGGTGTAACCTTTATCGGGATAGGCAGGATCATATCCCGCAAATGTTACATATCCAGCGTGTGTGGTGTACACATTTGAAGGTTGGGCAGATGTTGCTGGGGGACCAATATCAATACCTGGATGTAGATAATCTCCGGCCCGAGGCCGACCATCAATCGGATACGTATCACCTTCTCCTGGGCAGTAAAGATATTCGTCGTATTCACTTCGACCGCCAGATTGTAGGTTGCGATACGCACCTCCAGCTTGCGCAATTCCGGTATTTCCCCAATCTTCCTTAATGACCCCCGTGGCTGGCCATCCAAATGGATGTGCTTCATCATCAAGCGGATTTCCAACGGGGATTGACATCGTCACCACAGATCTTGAGGCGCGGTCTTGCCCAGGTTCGCCTCCATACAACACCTCATAGGTGATTGGCCCGATGATACTGTTGTTTGAAGATGCGTTGTACCCACATCCTCCAATCGCGGATACGTCTCTTACTTCAAAAAAATATTTGTAATACTCTTCGTCAGTAAGTGACCGATCGAGGAGGAGTTTTCTGCCATCACAACGTTCTCCTTCACCGTCACCGGACCAACATACAAAATTATAATCTCGAGGAGAGTTATAACCGACCTTCGGAAAAGTTGCCGGTACAGACAATATTCGATCGCGTGCTAAATCAAAATGATCGTGGTGCTGAAGAAAACATTTCGTTTCTCCAGGCTCCAAATCCCCAGCAGGTTCCATCTGTGCTGGATATGTATCTCCGTGGTGGTATTCCATAGGCAAATATGGTGCACCTAGAACCGTATTGATTGATGAAACCGGATTTTCACCCAACGAAATATTGTGAGGCCACTCGTTGTCTTCACGGGAATGGCGATAAATCCTAATATCGGTGATGGGTTCATCCCCAACATTTTGGACACAGACATCATATTCGAAATCATTACTGTGATAAATCATCGTCTGAAATTCCATGTAGTTCCAGCGTTCTTCGTCGAACCACACCTCCGGCAACGTAGGCTGGGGGCCTGGTGGGGTCGGACCTGGGCTCGGTGTCGCCGTTAGGGAATAACATGCGGTCTTAAGACATTTATAGACGTAACCGTCGCGGCGAATTATTTTATTTGGTATAGCA
>JAGQKX010000027.1 GCA_020429905.1 candidate division WWE3 bacterium | reverse complement strand
CTGCGGGATCTGTGATGACAGCTGAATGTGATCTCGATAGGACGACGTTTATGCTTCTGAATGGAGGGCCTCTTGATCAGTTCAAACTCAACGGGTCGGTATCGTTCATCATTGAATGTGAAACACAAGAAGAAATTGATTTCTTCTGGGAGAGACTTTCTGCTGTTCCTGAAGCGGAGCAGTGTGGGTGGTGTACTGACCAATTCGGCGTCACCTGGCAAGTTACTCCGCGGATTTTGGATGAAATGATGAGAGATCCTCAAAAAGCTGAAGCGGTAACCGCAGCTTTTATGCCCATGAAAAAGCTTGACCTTGAAACGATCCGAAAAGCCGGTGAATAGCGCTATATAGATATTCACGTGTGATTAATGTGTATATGACAAATAGTTTAATCTCTTCTTCAGAACAAAATGTACAAGATATTTACGAGGTGTTGATTAAAAAGGTTCACGCACTAGGCGACATCACCATCGAAGAAAAGAAAACGTCTATTCACGTAAAAGCCAGATCAGCATTTTTAGGTATCCATCCCAAAAAGAAATTTCTTGATATCAACATTGTCACGGCCAACCCCATAGATGCGCCAAGAGTTAAAAAGACAGAACAAGTTTCTGCTAATCGTTTTCACAACGAAGTACGTTTAGAAAATGTTGATCAAATCGATACAGAATTGATGGCTTGGATACAGCAAGCATATCAACTATTATCATAACCATGAATATAGTAACGACCGCATTCATTGCTGGATTGTTGTTCGGACTCATAGATGTTGTGTTGATGATTCCGATCAAATTCGATACGCCCGCTGCCAAAAAAGAAGCTATGATTGCTGCTTTTATTGAACGATTTGGTATTGGATTTGTTATTCCGTTGGTTTCACTACCGATTCCGCATGCATTAACGGGTATTTTCATCTCATGCATATTTAGTCTTCCAACGGCAATCATTACTAAGTCGTATGCCCCGGTATTGGGTACCGGAATTATCGGAGGGCTTATTATTGGGTTTTTGACCTAACAAGGTAAATTTATTCAGTTCAAAGTTGCCGAATGTCACTCCGCGTCCCCTTCATCTTCGATTTCTTTTTGAATAATTTCTTCGATGATATCTTCCAGAGAGATGACGCCGACGCAGGAATTCTGATTGTTAGTTACCACACCCAAATGAATTTTTTTCTTCAACATTTTCGTCATGACGAGATCGAGCTTCTCTTTTGGTTTAACCGTGAGGAGTTCCGTCTCAAAAGCATCCTGCGCTTTTCGTATTTCAATATCTTCATCCTCGGTTAACACTTCTCTTAGATAGAGAACTCCAACAACATGTTCCCGAGATTTTCGATAAATGGGGTAGCGCGAAAACCCCAATTCGACCATTTTCTCTCTCATGTCGGCACTGAGTTTTTCATTTTCTTCAAACATCTCCACCGCATCAATTGGGGTCATGACCTCTTGAACGGTACGATGAGAAAACAAGAGTGCCCCATGTAGGATGCGTTCTTCGTCTCGATCAATAGGGCTGAGTTTCGAATCTTCATGCTCTGAAATGATATGCATGAGTTCGTGTTTGGAATAGATGACCTCGTTTTCTTCACCGAGGGCAGCGTTGAGAATAAACGCGATTGGCGCAGCAATAGGGTAGAAGATGAACAAAATAATCTTAGTCAGCCAGAGGGTCCGTGCTCCAAACCACAGTCCGTACCGAGAGATCACCGCTTGGGGGATGATTTCGCCAAAGAGAAAAATAAATGCGGTAGAAATCGCGACTGCCAACGTTCCGCTGACGACTGAACCGAGTAAAATCGAGAGTGTTGAGTTAGTGATGACGTTTCCTAGGAGCAGCGAGGTCAGGAGTAGGTTTCCATTTTTGCGGACGGGGTAGACTTTGGCCGCGTCATTGTTGCCCAAGTTTGCTTGTCGTTTGAGTGAACGTGCATCAAGTGAGAGTAATCCTAATGTGAGGCCTGAAAAAAGAGCCGAGAAAAAGATTAAAACTAAACTTGATATGTAGTAGGTAAGCATATGTCAGGTTGTAAATTATTAACTTAGTGTATCAAATTTTGAATACAAGAACGGTATCAATAGATTCTGACAAAACGAATTTGGGTTTGCTCAATAAGCGGGGGTATAATTTATGCATGAAAATGCAGCTATTACCCAACACTAAACTCGGGTGGTGGTCTGTTGGTCTTATCCTGGCGATGTTTGTGTTGTTCACGCTTGGGTTTACTCTTCCTGACACCCTATACGCTGGAGTGCAGTCCGGCAAAACCATGTTAGAAGATTTTGAAGCTCGTCCTGCCTTGGCTCTGACCATGTTTGCCGGAATGGGTTTTGGAATCGCGGCATGTATTACAGGATGTTGGGGTATCTACAGAAAAAAAGAGCGTTCCTGGTTGGTGTTTGTTTCCACGCTGCTCGGATTCGGCCTCATACTGTTATTCATCGGTGAGATATTGTTTCCGCACTAAATTAATATTTTCTGACTAATTAAGTTATCTAAAAAAATTCTTTACGATTTTTTCTGGGAGCGTTTTTCGAGGATTCCTTTGACTGAAGGACTGATGGCTTTGTCTTTTCGGTGAATACAACCGATCCAACAACAGGGTCGGCGCATCCCTTCTTTGAGTTCACTGACTACTCGTTCGACATGCTCATTTCTCGTCTCTACTTTTTTTACATACGTTACCCAGCAGATCCATTCATTTCGGGCCAGGGGAGTGATATCCTCCCATTTCGCTAGTGCTTCTGAATCGGCGGTGAGGGCTTTTTTCAGATCAGCAGGAATTTTGTGAATGTCAGGTAGTCCTTCAGAAATTGTTGCCATGGTGGTATTGTACCGTGATTAGTGTTTGGATGACAGTAGGCGCATGCTAAAATAGGCCTATGAAACCAACAAACCCTAAAACATTACAGCGAATCTATGCCATGAGTTTTGCCAGTGTGTACCCACTGTATATCACCAAAGCGGAGAAAAAAGGGCGTACCAAGGCAGAGGTAGATGAAGTAATTCAGTGGTTGACGGGATACACTCAGAAACAGCTCGAGTCTGAAATAAAAAAGGAAACCGATTTTGAAACGTTTTTTGCTCAGGCTCCCAAACTCAATCCCAACCGAAAACTGATTACGGGCGTTATCTGTGGAATCAGAGTGGAAGAAATCACAGAACCAACGATGCGGGAGATCCGGTATCTCGATAAATTAATAGACGAACTCGCCAAAGGTAAGGCGATGGAGAAGATTTTACGCGCATAGTATATTCTTAGGGTATTAACCATTTCGGTCTGCATCTGCGGTAGATAGTAATTTTGTTCTTGAGTTTATCTACCCTACATAGAATTATTTCTTCATATCAAAGTAATCTAGAGGGTATAATTAAATCTCTATGAAAAAAATAATTGTTGGTGTTGTAACTTTGTTCCTGTTTTTTGCAAACATTTCCGTGATGGCACAGCAGTATGATGATGTATATTTTTTCTATGGTCAAGGTTGTCCACATTGTGCAAATGTAGAGGAATATTTTGAAGAAAATGGTTTGATTCAGAAGTATGACATCCAGTATAAGGAGATTTATTTCAATAGTGAAAATGCACTTTTTTTTAATCAGGTCATGGACGAATTCCGAATCCCTTTGGCTCAGCGAGGTGTACCAACATTAGTTATAGGGGAGAAATTCATTGTGGGAGATCAACCTATCATTGCTTACTTTACTTCTGAGGCCGATATCGCAGATGAGCAGGAAACGGGGATTGAGAAAGGGGACGTTGGGGATCAACGTCTTAACCTTACGTTGCCTGTAGTAATTGGGGCAAGTCTTGTTGATGCCATAAACCCATGTGCGTTTGCAGTTCTTATTTTATTGATGAGCACTGTACTTCTCTCTCGAGATCGCAAGAGATCGTTGTACTCGGGCTTGTCATTTTCGGCGGCAATATTCATTTCTTACCTGCTTATGGGTTTGGGTCTTTATACTGCACTTGATGTGGGGGGAATATCGAGTTTATTTTTCAAAATAGTAGGTTGGTTGGCGATATTATTTGGTCTACTCAATTTAAAAGATTATTTTTGGTATGGAAAAGGGTTTCTTATGGAAGTGCCAATACGCTGGAGACCAAAGTTAAAACAGCTCATTAGATCGGTCACGAATCCAATAAGTGCTTTTGGAATTGGGTTGTTGGTTAGCCTTTTTTTGTTGCCATGTACAAGTGGGCCATATATCGTTATTCTTGGAATGCTTGCTGAAAAAACAACTCAAATTCAAGCTCTTGGCTACCTCATAATCTATAATTTTATCTTTGTTCTTCCCATGTTGGTAATAACCATATCCGTATATAAAGGGTTGGACACGGATAAAGCTGAAAAATTTAGACAGAACAATCTTCGGTTACTGCATTTAATTGGTGGTCTCATTCTTCTATGTATGGGAGGATTGATCCTTGCTAAGTTGATCTAAAACTTTTTCCAATGTGTTTTTTTAACTTCAAGGGTTTTTTGAGGGGATATCGGGTAACGTTTATCTTTTTTTTGAAGCCGCACCGGTTCCACCCATGGCGATAGAGACTCCGAGGAGATAGCCGAAATGATACCAGGCTCCATTGTTTCCGACCTGATAGATGCTAATGTTGTGGTCGAATAATCCCGTAATAAATGAAAGAATAACAATCAATCCTTGCCAAAGTCCAAGCCAAAATCCTGCCGGACTCGGGTCGACAGTAGGCATACCAAGTCGTGCCGCTACTACATACACTCCAAATACTAAAAACCCAATTCCTAATAATATTAAGGCAGCGATGCCAATTCCGATGAGCCAAATAATCGTTCTCATGGATATATATTATAAAAGCCTACTGCCCGGGTAAAGGATTAATTTTTCAGGTTTCGAGGATACATTTCCTACTTGTCTGATTAGGGTATCGGTCCTATAATCACCCGACTGAGACAACCTTTTCTTGTCGGATTTTTCACTTGTTATGAAACAGCATGTGCACACAAAACTAAATCAATTCTTCGCGACGGCAATTTGTGGGAACGATATTTTGAGTTCTGCTCTGTATGTTTCCGGAATCGCCATTATTTTTTCGGGTATCTATGCCCCAATTGTGTTGCTGATCGTAAGTATTGTGCTGTTTTTGTACAAGGCAGTGTATACAGAGGTGGTTGAGGCGTTGCCCATCAACGGCGGAGCCTACAATTGTTTGCTTAATGGAACCTCCAAGACCCTCGCGGCAATTGCGGGAGTCATGACGACGTTATCGTATATTGCGACTGCCGTTATTTCTGCCAAAATTGCCATTGAGTACGTTCATACCCTCGTTGAAATACCTGTGATTCCCGCCACGATAGTGTTGTTAGGAATCTTCGGTTTGATTGTGATCTCTGGTATCAAAGATTCTGCCAAGGTAGCGTTAGGAATTTTTATTTTTCACATTTTGACTTTGATCGCATTCCTGCTGGTTGGGGTATGGTTTATCGCGACGCATGGTTCGATTTTTTCTGAAAATGTGGGCCAAACGGTACAGATCATTGCCGATAGGGGAAGTATTATTAGAACCATCTTTTTGGCCTTTGCGGCATCTTTGCTTGGTGTATCTGGTTTTGAAAGTTCAGCTAATTTTGTTGAAGAACAGCAAAAAGGCGTCTTTCGGAAAACCCTACGAAACATGCTGATCGGAGTGGCGATATTTAATCCGCTTATTGCGTTCATCATCTTACATACCGTTCCGTACGGGATTGTTAATGCGGCTAAAGATTTTTTGCTTGCCGATGCAGCTGGGATTATTGGGGGACAGGTTTTTCAAATTGTCGTGGTTGCCGATGCGTTCTTGGTGCTCTCGGGAGCAGTACTGACTTCATTTGTTGGGGTGAGTGGGTTGCTTAGCCGTATGGCTGCAGACAACTGTCTTCCCGAATTTTTCTCACACAAAAATGACAAAGATTCATATCCACGAATCATCGTTGGATTTTTTGTATTGTGCAGTTCTATTTTGCTTATCACAAAGGGAGAATTATTGTCCTTGGCAGGAGTCTATACGATTGCCTTTTTGGGTGTGATGAGTTTGTTTGCGTTAGGTAACTTGATCTTGCGTGAAACGCGTACTGAACTAAAGCGGACCTACTACGCGCCTGTACCATTTATCATTTTGGCCTTTTTGGCTACCACAGCAGGTATCGTTGGTAACGCGATTATTAATCCTCACAATTTATTGTTCTTCTCGTATTATTTTGTTCCCGGAATGATCTTGGTGTTGATTGTGATTTATCAGGGGAGTATTTTGCATGTTCTTTTACGCTTGCTCGCTCAGTTTCCGATCCTAAACAAACAGATTCACGACCGGTATGTAAACAGTGCCGATGGAAATTTCATCGCCTTTGTCCATAATGTTGACCGGTTACATTCAATTTTGGATTATGTTAACCGTAACGAGAATGGGTGGAATATCACGTTGATTCATTGTTCAGAAGGGGAAGACGAAACTAAATTTAATGAGATCAAAGAAGCGTTACCAATGCTTCAAAAAGCAGGTGTTTTTCCTCATTTCAACATTAATCTTGTACAAAAGAAAATGCCATTTGGACCAGAGGCGATTGATGAGGTGGCTGAGGAGTATGACATCAACAAGAACAGAATTATGATTGGCTCCATTCATCACCACCATCCATACGATTACGAAGATCTTGGTGGAGTAAGAATCATTTTCTAATCATCCTTAGTTTGCTTCTATGGATTCGAATGCTGCCATTTTTTCTTGCATCCACGCGTTCATGGCCTCGGGATCTTCCATAAGTCTTCTCATTTCGTCCATGGCTTGAAGATGGGGGACATCACCTTGTTCAAACATTTCCTTTCCATGCTGCTGACTTAAGGCAGCCATTTCTTCAAAAGTCTCGGCCTGAAATTCACGATCACAGGCACCGCCAAGTTGTTTGCACGTCATTGTTTTCATAATCAATCACCGCCTCAAATAGTAACTCCATTATAAAGAAAAAGACCGCGTCCTAGATATAGAACACGGCCTTTCGTACTACGGTTTTGTACCGCAGTTGCTATTTGCTAAACTAAAATCCATCGGTCTGACCAATATTGTGCATTTAATGGTTCCCCAGTGGCATCTTCGACAATCTGCATCCAGGGTTTGTCAGCCCCCATAATGAAAAGATTTTCAACCATCCATTTACCAATCCTGGTATCGTTTACCAGCGAAACGCCTGGTAGGCGTAATTGGCGCTGAATAGCGGATTGAATCTGCGCGGCGGCCAAAAACCCAACTACATAGTTTTGGTACGTGACTGCCCCGTCCCAATCGAGATGATGTGGTTTCATCGCCCAGTCGTAATGCCCGTTGATATCTTCGGGAGGGATAATTCCCTGATACTCCCAAACCAACTCCCACCACATGGCGTTAAGTTTGTCAGGGTCATCGATATCGTGGGTGTAGAGAATTTTTTCGAACTCGCTAAAAACCATACACCAACGCATCAACAAATGTTGTTGCCGCACTTGGGCGGCCCAACTTTCTTGGAATATCTCATGGTCGTGACCACAAAGATAATGCAATGTTTGTGGATGCATCGTTTGACCTTCCATCATTAGGGCGACTGCTTCTGCCAAATTGCTATTGGCTGTCCGCAAGTCCCAGGGGAGCAGTGGGTCGAAGTGGCTAAAGTGAAGACCATGAGCAAATTCATGCAGCCCTTTCGCTACCCAATCCCACGTTTTCCCCATACGGCAGATAACACGGACATCGCCACTTCTGCCGACGATAAAACATTCAGGATGCGGATTTTTTCCCGGACGATCATCAAGGTCACTTACAGCCAAGATGGGTTTGAGATTCAAACCCAGGCTTTGGTAAAACCGCTCAATGATGGCAACAGGATCACCGATCTTGAGCTTTTTATCCATTGCCGTTGATCCAAATGGATCTTGATGGCCGAAATAATGCCCCTGAAACCAGGGAAGTTGGGGGCCATTATCCAGGAGAAATTGTTGAGCTGTTCGCTGGTCAATAAACTGCCTGACGCGACTAAACGAACCACGTTTGTCGGTCGTCTGTCGGATTTGTTCGAAGAGTTTGAGCATTTCGTTAGGGTCAATGAATTGTTCCCATAAACGCATATGCCAAAAACTTTCAAACCCAGCAGCGTGGGCGGCCTGATTTCTGAGCGAAACCAACGCTAACAATTTTGGACCAATCAATGACCCCAACTCTCGATACGCCATCCAGGCAGCCTTGCATTCCGCCGGGAACGCACTCGTTGCCAAAATTTGATCCACCTCATTAGGGGTTATGGGTTTACCACCTAGGTTAGGTTCGAATCCGTAAAAAATTCCTTCAAGTTCGGTTTGCGCATTGATGATTGCTTCCATTAAACTTTTAGGAATTTGTCGAGTTGCATGTTGACGGTAGAGACGCTGTAGACGCCAGGCTAGACGCTCATCAGTAATGGTGCCTTGGCAGACTAATGCTTGTAAACGCGAGAATCTGTCAGGGTCGGCATGAAGCTGTTGCCAGGCTAACATGGTAGTCTGGTAGGCTGCTTCGGTTTCTTCGTCTGGATTGAGGACATACGCCACTAGGGCTTGCCCTGCAGCGAGGTCGATTGGTTCGGCCACTGCAATATATTCTTCCAATAGTTGGAATGCATCTGTACGACTCATTGTTACTAATTACCTCCAAATTAAAACTGAACTACGCTTGTACTTCAAAAAAGAGATGCTTAGGCTTGAAATTTCTTCATAGACCTCCTACAAAAACTAGACCAATGGATTTGAAATGTGCGTAACCGTTCAAGC
>JAGQKX010000026.1 GCA_020429905.1 candidate division WWE3 bacterium | reverse complement strand
ATTGGATATAACGGGATGCGGGCAGCCCAAGTTGATTTAGAAGTCGAAACTCCATCTGTCGTGACAATTAATCATGCCGATTCGTGGCAAGCCTATGGGAAATATTTTTGGCAAATGGATCCTTCAAACCTAGAAACAAACCAAACCATCTACATCAGAAGTCGAACGTTACCTATCTTTGTCCCGCAAGACGAGGAAAAAACTGTCACTGTAGGAGAATTAGAAGATTGGTTCCCTCAACGTACGTATTTTTCCCTCGAAAATGGCATCTTGAATGAACTATAGCTCTTTCTTGCTAGATGGGGTTTAAATATGTTAAGATCTGCACTGTTACGTGGCAAAAAATAAGTACTATCAAGTAAACGAGAAAATTAACGCTTCTGAAGTGAGACTTATCGACCAAGAGAATGAAAATGTCGGTGTTGTTTCGTTAGAAGAAGCCCTTAAGAAAGCGAAAGACGCGGAATTAGATTTGGTCGTGGTCGCGGAAAGTGCGAATCCACCAGTAGCTCGTTTATTAGAATTTAGACATTTTTTGCGCCAACAGAAAGATCAAGAGCGTAAAGCTGCCAGAAAATCTCGTACAGAGGTTAAGCAATTACGTTTTGGACCGAATATCGCAGATCACGATCTCAGTGTTCGGATCAAACGCGCTCGAAGTTTCTTAAAAGACGGAGACAAAGTGAAATTTACCGTACAATTTAAAGGCAGAATGGTTCGTAACAAAGACGTTGGCCAAGAGAAATTAGAAAGAATCCTAACCGAATTAGCAGAGGAGGCCGAAATTGAAAAAGAAATCTGGTTTGAAAATAGACAAATGATGCTTATAATTAGACCTAAATAAGTATCAAAGAATTATGCCAAAAATGAAAACGAACAAATCAATTAAAAAAAGATTTCACATTACCAAAAATGGGAAAGGTAAAATTATGGTTGGTGAGATTGGTATTCGCCATGGAAGAACGAAACTTCGACGAAAGACCATTCGCCGAAAATTAGGTCTGAGTGAAGTTACGCAAGCAACAGCAGCTAAAGTCCGCAAATTCCTTCCATATGGAGGAAGAAAGTAAACTATGCGAGTAAAAACTGGTATCGTCCGCCGCAAGCGACACAACAAAATTAAGAAAATGGCTAAAGGATTCCGAGGGCATCGCCGGAGATCAGTACGTGGTGCTAAGGAAGGTATACTACATGCCCTGAAGCACTCATATGTTAACCGTAAACAAAAGAAACGAACCATGCGACGACTCTGGATTACTCGTATTAATGCTGGCCTAAAGGCCCGCGGTCACAGCTATCGGGACTTCATCCACAATCTAACTGCATCACCACTTGAATTAGACAGAAAAGTGCTCAGCAAAATCGCTATGCACGATCCATCTACTTTTGATACTATTGTAGATAAGGTAATGAATAAATAATTCCTAGCAGGAATATGATCGGAACTGCATTTAACCAAACCATTATTGTTTTTCTTATTCTGCAAGTATTGTTCGGATTTATTATTTTCCAACAACAAAAAGATTTCTTCTATGCTCTGGGTGAACTCATAAAGCCCAAATATCTCATGCCAAGCCTCGCTATTGCAGTTGGCTTCTTCGTAGTGAACATCATCTTACGACTGGTGTTAAGTGTCTTTTCGTAATTTGATCGTGAGACTAAATTCCGATTAGTATATTTTTATGAATCTTGAAGAACTTACGAAAGAACTCGCTGTTATCCAAGACGAAATTCTTACTAAAATAAAGGCTTCCGAGGCAATACCTCAACTTAATGACATAAAAGTGGCATATCTGTCAAAAAAAGGCCCACTTAAAGACCTCCAAACGAAACTTCCTACTCTTAAGCCCGAAGAAAAAATCACCTTTGGTCAAAAGATAAATGCTGCAAAATCAACTATCCAAAGCGCGTACGACAAAAGACAAGAGGAGCTGCACCTCCAAGAAGTGAATCTCAGAAAGGATAAAAACTGGATAGACGTCACCATCCCAGGCAAAAAAATCAGCATCGGGCACCTGCATCCGATAACCCAGCTGAGGCGAGAAGCTGAAAATATTTTTATGAACATGGGATTTGAAATTGTCGAACCAAGAAGTATCGATACTGATTATAATGTTTTTGAAGCACTTAATATTCCAGTTGGGCATCCTGCCAGAGATATGTGGGATACATTTTGGACAACCAACGGATATATTCCAATTACCCATACCTCTGCGATGCAACATACCATTTTGAAAGAGCACGATCTTCCGGTACGCGCGATTGTTCCCGGTCGTTGTTTTAGACAAGAAGCTACTGATGCCACACATGAACACACCTTTTATCAAATTGAAGGAGTATATGTCGATAAAAACATCACGCTGAGCGATCTGATTGGCACCTTGAAAACCTTCCTCTCGGCGTTTTACGATCGCGATGTACAGTTGAGGATTCAGCCCAGTTATTTTCCTTTTGTTGAACCGGGATTAGAAATTATGATTGACTGTGCTATCTGCAAGGGTAAAGAGGGATATTGCTCAACTTGTCGCGGCAAACGATGGATTGAACTCGTTCCTGCTGGCCCCATACATCCGAATGTGCTCACCATGGCGGGTATTGACCCCAATGAATATTCCGGATTTGCCTGGGGAATGGGATTAGATAGATTGGTAATGATTAAGTATGGAATCGAAGATTTACGCTGGTTCCACAGCGGGGACCTTCGTTTCTTACAGCAATTCTAAAATGAAAATATCACAAAACTGGCTGAAAGAATTTACCGAAATCACGCACTCTCCGGAAGAAATTATCTCTCATCTTAATGCTTCACTTGCCGAGATAGAAGATTATTATGACTATGAAAATCTCTACACTGGTATCATCGTTGGTAAGATAACGGGATTAAAACCCCATCCTAATGCCGATAAGCTGCAGGTTGCGACGGTCACGACTGGCGAACATACTCATACTATCGTCTGCGGTGCCTCAAATATTTCTGTCGATGATTACGTACCAGTCGCACTTCCCGGCACCTACCTGAGCGAAATCGACTTGAAGATCGAATCTCGTGATCTTCGAGGTGTCACATCAGAGGGCATGCTTTGTTCCCCCAAGGAATTAGGTATCTCAGATGATCATTCCGGTATTTTGATCCTCAATGATGAACCGCATGTGAGAGTAGGGGAGTATTTTAGCACCCTGGTGAAGGCGCATGATATCGTCTACGAGATTGAAAATAAGGCTTTAACACATCGTCCTGATACATTTTCACACCTTGGTATCGCGCGAGAGTTCTCGGCAATTTTTGGTACAAAATTTTCACCCTCAAAAGCAGACACAAAAACTAAAATAACGATTAGCGAAACACACCCGCACCTATCGGTGAGAATTGAGAACGAAACGCTATGCAGACGCTATACAGCCGCTGTGATAGAAAACGTCACCGTCAAACCTTCTCCGCTATGGTTACAGCAAGGGCTCAAATCAGTGGGTGTACGTCCGATTAATAACGTTGTTGATATTACAAACTTCGTGATGCTTGAACTCGGCCAACCGTTGCACGCATTTGATAAAGCAAAACTCACCGGTGAAGAGATCATTATCAGAACGGCAACAGAAAAAGAACATCTCACTACAATCGACGGTAAAAATCGAGAATTGGATCCATCGATGCTGGTTATTGCCGATGAAAAAGAAGCTATCGCTATCGCTGGCGTGATGGGCGGAATTGATACTGAAATTTCAAAAGACACGACAACGATCGTCTTAGAGTCGGCTAATTTCGAACATTATAATAACCGCAAGACTTCTCGGACATTAGGACTTCAAACAGATGCCAGCATTCGATTTTCCAAAAACCAAGACCCAAATAACACCCTTCCCGCCATTACACGCGCGTTAGAACTTTTGGCAGAATTAACGGAGGGCACTGTCTCTGATACCATTATTGACCAATATCCGACCCCAAGAGAGATACAGACGATTGAGATCACAGCAGATTATATTATGAACCGTATCGGTGACCCATCGCTGACAAGCGAAAAAGAGATCATTTCCACCCTTAAAAAGTTAGCGATTGATGTCACAAAAAATAAAGACCATCTCGTTTTACGCGTACCGAGTTTTAGGCCAGACCTAACAATCAAGGCTGACATTGTAGAAGAAATTGCTCGACTTAAAGGATACGATAACATCACGTTAACGCTTCCAAAGAGAGACTTAACTCCGGTCTCACCAAATGATGCAGTTTTATGGAAACGAGCTATCGCCGACTATTGTGCACGATTAGGATATTCGGAAGTCTATAATTATAGTTTTGTAGGGAAGGACCTCTATACCTTATGTAATGTAGAATCACTCCTCACGATCCCACTGGCTAATCCCATATCGCCTGATCGAGCCTTTATGCGACCACAACTGTTACCTCAGTTAATAGAAAATATTAATACCAATCGAAAAAATTTTGACCATGCTGCTATTTTCGAACTAGAAAAAAGATTTCATTCAGTCACCGATGACCTGCCGCAAGAGATCACATCGCTCGCATTAGCCCGTTACGAAAAGCATCAACCTCATGCATTTTTAGAAATCAAAGGAGCGGTTGAAGCACTCGTCAATCAATTGCATATCGCGGATGTAACCTTTACCCAACCAACCGACGATCACCCCTTGATAAATTTGTTTTCTCAAAAACGCGTTGCGGAGGTCCTAATTTCAGGGGAATCTGCCGGGATACTCGGAGAGCTTGCACCAGCTATTGAAATCGAATTAGGTTTTGAGGGTGCGGTTGGCATTGCAGAATTGAACGCAGATCTACTTTTCCATTTTACCGACTCCAAAAGAGCGTATTCACCCGTCTCAATTCATCCAGAACTAGTCATGGACATTTCATGCCTTGTTGACCGTAATCTGTCACTTGATATGCTTAAGAACAGTATTGAACGATCCACAAGTGAACTACTTACTTCTGCACGAATTTTGGAATCATTAACTGACGCAGCCAAGTTCGGCGAAGATCGCAAATCAGTCACCATCCGACTTGTTTTCCAATCACCAGTTCGCTCCTTATCTAAAGCAGATACCGCCAACGACCTGCAAAACGTCAAGACCATTCTGCAAGAAAATTTCGGGGCAGAAATCCGTAGTTAATTTATAAAAGCCCTATTCTACTAGCGTGTGGGTTCAACTCGTTCTGAGAATCGTAAGAACGACTGAAGGTTTTCAAGCAACCCTTCTTCTTCGGAACTTAATAATGAGGCAGACGAATCGACCGTACCAATAGTCTCGGGAAATGGTGCATATGGAGAATCAATGAGGAAACTTGCTGTGTAATCTACTCCAAACTGGAGACCCTCATCATATGGACTGGTTAAAAAAGTAAAATTGCGGACTCGTAAAATAGGCACCGTTCGGTGCACGATATTCAAAAATTCAATGATAGACGATTTTGTTCCGGTTATTTCAACGTTGATAGAGAGGACACGCTCTTCAAGCCCTTCAGTTGGTTCATACCAAATGTCAACAATCTTGGTGTTTGAAAGTACCGTGATCTGATCCACGAGAGCCAAAACATATGTTGGTACTGGGGCTTCGGGAATAGCCTCTCTGGTAAGAGTAAGGATTGAATCAATCTCACCTGAATTGGCCTTATTTAAAATGTTCCGTTTAGCTTTGAGAACGCTTTCTAATGTATCTCTATCTTCTTCAATAAAAGACCATTCATTATACATAGAAATAATTTTAGGTATCGTCCAGAGAGCAGTCGTCAGCGTCATGATGACAAGCAGCATGATTGGTAACAAAAAGTTTAGAATTTTGTGCTTTTCCTTTAAATCAATTTTAAATTTTCGCTCAAGATTATTCTCTAACATCGGTCGTGAGATCCAATGACACAACTATGTCATACGATCCAATAGAGCCATCATAAAACACCTCATCTAAGGTAATATCCTGTACATATTCTGAACCCAATACACCAAGGAGAAAATCCACTTCATTGGATAAATTGGGAGTATTCGTCTTTACAACAATTTTATTAGTCTCACTGCTGAGTTCTACCGAAAGGATTGTCACCGTACCTTCAGAACTGTCTACGAGTGTTGTCCATAAATATTCGACATCAAGCCGGGTCTCATCAAACCGTTTATATTGCGCAAACTTATCATGTAAGAGGACAAGTTTTGATTCGATTGGACGAAGGGCATTGATTTCTTGAATAACAGCTGTAGTTTCATCTTGTACGGCGTACCGTCTATTCTGAATATACGTTGAAAATAACAGTACAGTTAAATTCATGAGAAAAAAGATAATCGTCGCAATGAAAGCAATGAGTGTTTCCTGAACAAAGATGTTTGTTGACCGCTGAGATTCCAAGAAATTTTCGGGCAGTAAGTTAATCAATCTAGGCATACATATTACATTTGCACATTAAAAATGCGCCTCTATATCTAGTTTGAAGGACAAAAGAAGGGGTGTCAAGAGGGCTACTTAACCTCATTCCAATTCAGTAAAGATTCACCCAAAAGATCAATAAACTCTACTACATATTTCGGATCGTAGTTAAAAAGTAGGGGAGCACCGCTGGAAGCTGGATCTACTTCTCGATCAAATTGGAATCCCGATGACCCTACTCCAGTTCTTTCATTTTCTCCGGTTGAAATAAACGCACCATTAACCTGTATCGGACCCACCGATGGAGTTGGCGTCGGTGTCGGCGTCGGCGTCGGCGTTGGTGTCGGCGTTGGCGTCGGTGTCGGTGTCGGCGTTGGAGCAACCACCGTTACTGGGGATAGTACTTCACAGATATTTGGCGTTCCATTAACCGTGGCTCGAGCACGAACATTTGCGGTACCAGCATTAAGCGCTGTGGCGACGGTAGTGTACGGTGAAGAGGTATCCGTTCCGGGCGATACTGATACAACAGAAACATTAGTCGATGAAAAAATGACATTGTTTAGGGTCGCTCCAGGTGGTTGAACATTGCTTACTGTGGCAGTATAGGTCTGAGTATTTCCAACGCTCCCCGTCGTTGTCCACGTTGATGGTGATAGAGTGATTGTACAGCTTGCTGGCTGACAATAATATGTCCCGATATCTTTTCGACATCCGTTTTCCCACGTAGACATCGACGAGTTGTAGACTCCCATCGGTTCAACTGACCAACCGACATACATTCCCGGAACAAATGGTTTAGCAGAAGAAGCGTTATGTTGAAGCGTACATGTACCGCTCACACAACATTGTCCATCTGCACAGCTGGTATCAGCGGCATCTACATAACGCCACCAATCTGGTGACGATGCATTTCCCGGAACCCAGTCATTTATTCCGTCGGGAGGACTGGACCAATCATCCCAATAATCGATTCGCACAACATAGCCTACAGCGTTAGCGATTGTGTTCCAAGTATACGTGGCATTAGTTCCATTGCCATTACATGTGTTGCTTATGGTCGGCGCTGTCGACTGAAAATTAAATCCACCGACCGTTGTACCCTGAACTGTGGCAAACGGACATACCTCTCCTGGACCGGCACACCCACCCACAGCCGGAGCTGGCCGTGACCAAAGTGGATCGTGATCTGTTGTATTGTTGTTCGGATTAATACCCGCACGGACGGCATAATATGTCCCGATGGTTAGATCAAAATTTGCGATCGTGTACGCACGTGATGAACACCAACCGGCTCCACCACATCCTACATTCGCCGTTCCCTCAACGTTTTGAGCACTATCTTTAATAAATATTCGCACCGGATTGCTGTCGTGTATTCTTCCGCCATTTAAGCATGAAAGCGTTCCTTGGATCGTTCCAAGCGGTAGAGGAGTGGGAGTGGGAGTGGGTCCCGATGAACACGTTCCAGAGTTAGTCGTATTTTGATTAGCTCCGTTACTAGCCGGACAGGAAGGATCTGGTTCGCTACATTGATTTGAACCATTACAAGGACCTACACAATTACATCCACTACAGCCAGGTCCGCCATTACAGATTCGCGTACCACTATTCGAAACACATCTTTTTTGGGTGGTACCTTCACACCACGTAGCCCCAACACTTCTTCCTCCACAGTTATCACAGGCATAACTGTCTTTATCTGAAATGATAAAGATTAGACCTAACATAAAAATAAAAACCAAGATAAATGTTGTTTTGTACTTCATAATTTTTTAAGTTTTTATCAACTCTTTATATTCTAAAAGCATTTTATATTCTTGGCCGGCAGAAATCGTACGCACGGCAAGTGTATTTATCGATTCATCTAGATCATAAAAGATAGGCTCACCCTGGAGGTAGTCATAAACATCGTAGTTTTGTTCGGCGGCAGCGAAGAAATCTCCATCCATTTTTAAATACAGCGTTGAACGAGCGGGAACACCGATAATTTGAATTACTGAATCATCAGATAGCTGTAGTTCACCATTTATAAGCAACTCATCATTTTCTGGATATTGATCGGTGACTTTAAAGGCAGTTATCTCCAATAATCCTTCATCCCGTAAACTCTGAAAATCTTCTTCCCGAACCTCGTAAATAGACGGCATCGGTGTTATTTCAGGAGTAGGGGTGAGAATATCACTGCCGTCTGGACTTTGGTCCGGTATATCAAAAAAGATAAATGCGATGACAACAACGCCAATGAGTATTCCAGCAACAAGAATTACTGCTGGCTTGGTAAATTTTGAAGTATCTATGACCCAGGTGTCATTATTCGTACTTGTTTTTTCAATCTTTTTTTGACTCATAATGCTAACCGTCTATATTATCTAGCATAATACATAACGTAGCTACGGCGCAATGATCTCATTCCAATTGAGAAGTGACTCGCCAAGTAACTCAATAAAGTCAACCAAATATTTTGGATCATATTCGAACAGTAATGGCGCTCCAGAGGAATTAGGATCAACAGGACGTTCGAATATGAAGCCTGAATTACCTGAGCCAT